>CAZWTV010000050.1:0-12688 GCA_964637225.1 uncultured Sediminibacterium sp. | reverse complement strand
TATTTAATATTATTGCATATAACGAATCAATTTTTAAAGAGGAGCTAGTTATATATGAGTAAGAAACAATTATTTACGCTTGAATTTCCAGTGAGATGTTCACCCAATATATTATTTGAATTTTTATCCACTGCTTCAGGATTACAAGAATGGTTCGCTGACAAAGTAGACGAGTGAGAAAATGTTTTTAGTTTTTCCTGGAATGGTGGTACACCTGATAAAGCTGCATTGATTGATCAGGAGCAAGACAAATTTGTAAAATTTAGATGGTTACACTCAGATAAAAATGAATATTTTGAATTTAGAATTGAAAAAACTGAAATTTCAAATCAAACTATTTTAATCGTGAAAGATTTTGCTGAAAAGAACGATGTCAAAGACCAAAGTCAACTTTGGGAATATCAAATCAAAGAACTCTTTCATCGTATAGGTAGTTAGCAATATCATTTTGTTCAAAAAATTAGACATACTAATTCTAAAAGCCTTCATAGGCCCTTTTTTGGCAGCATTGACTATTTCAACATTTGTGCTGACCATGCAATTCTTTTGGTTATATATAGATGACTTAGTCGGCAAAGGTTTAGATTTATTAACCATCATAGAATTAGTGGGATTAGTTTCTGTGAGTACTTTCACAACCGCCCTACCCTTAGCATTGCTATTTTCCTCTATCATGACTTTTGGAAATTTAGGTGAAAGTTTTGAACTAATAGCTATTAAAGCAGCAGGCATTCCTCTTATCCGCTTCATGCGTCCACTCTTTATTTTTACTATTTTTTTAGCAGGTATTGCCTTTTTATTTTCTAATAATATTATACCAGTAACACAAATGAAGCTTACCAATTTAAAATATGAAATTATTGTTGCTAAGCCCGCTTTAGATTTAAAGGAAGGTATATTTTATGATAAAATTGATGGATATGTTATTAAATTAGGAAAGAAAGAATCTAATGATAGTGTAATGCAAAACATTACCATCTTTGAAAAGAGATTTGGACTTCAAGATAATTTAATCATGGCAGAGTCGGGTGTTATGCGTGTATCTCCCAACAAAAAATTCTTAGAATTTATTATGTATAATGGGTGGCGATATCAAGAACGAGGAGCAAGAAGTACTACTAATACAGAATTCACCAGACTTTATTTTAAAGAGTATAAAAAAATATTTGATTTAAAAAGCTTTCAGCTTAATAAAAACAATGAAATTTTATATGACCCCAAAATGTTAAGTGTAAGGCAACTGAGTAAAGCCATTGATTCTTTTCAAAATAAAGATGTGTTTTTTATCAAAAAAACGAATTCAGATGTAGGCTCTTATTTAAAGTTCATGAATTATAAAGATAGTGCACAACTATTCGCTGCAAAGCAAAATACCATTTCTTTAAAAAACTTTCAAAACCTCATTCCTGATTCATTAAAGAGTAGTATTCAACTAAGTTTGGGCTATCAGTTTTCATCACTTCTAAATAACCTCAATTCTATATCAGATATTTATAATGAAAATAAAAAAGCGGCAGCACTTCACGCAATTGAATGGCATAAAAAGTTTACTTTATCCTTTGCTTGCTTTGTACTTTTTTTAATTGGCGCTCCTTTAGGGTCCATTATTCGAAAGGGCGGCTTGGGTACACCATTGGTTTTTGCTATCATATTTTTTGTCTTATTTTTCCTATTAAATAATTTTGGAGAGAAACTTGCAAAGTCTGGACAATGGGATGTTTTCTCTGGCATGTGGATGTCTTCCTTTATTTTAATACCCATTGGATTGTTTTTAACCTTCAAAGCGATGCGTGATTCACAGCTATTTAATCAAGAATTTTACTTCAGAATTTTACAACCAATTAAGGTAACTTTACAGAAGTACTTTAAAAAATAATACCATGTCAAAATCAACTCAAAACAGACGCCAGTTTATAAGCGCTACTGGCAAAGCGGGTATAGCTATTGCTACGATGCCCTTGATTTCTAAATTACCACCAAGTAATTATTTAATGGCAGATAACGAATTCCAACAACAGCCCTTACCCTATAGTTATGCTGCATTGGAACCTTTCATCGATGCTACGACCATGGAAATTCATTATACAAAACATGCGGCTACTTATGCAAAAAATTTAGCAGAAGCGGCTATCGCAGAAAAACTAGATACACGCCAAACAAGTCTTACACAATTATTAAATAGCATTTCATCCTATTCAGTTAAAATGAGAAATAATGCAGGTGGTCATTTTAATCATGAAATGTTTTGGCAAGTCATGAAACCTACACCAGCTACTGCACCTAGCACAGTATTATTGGAAGCTATAAATAAAAATTTTGGATCTTTCGACAATTTTAAAACCGCTTTTGCAGATGCTGCAAAAACAAGATTTGGAAGTGGGTGGGCTTGGTTAATTGTAAAATCAGATAATAATTTAGCGGTATGTTCTACCCCTAATCAAGATAACCCTCTAATGAATGTGGCAGAAATAAAAGGAAATCCCATCCTAGGCTTAGATGTATGGGAACACGCTTACTATTTAAAATATCAAAATAAACGCCCCGACTATATTAATGCTTGGTGGAACCTAGTGAATTGGAATTTTGTTGAAAAAAAGTACACAGAAGCCATCACCCAAAAATAATTGAAAGTGTCCCACTCAAAACAAAATTTGAAGATTCAATATTTTGTTACTTCTTTAACTATAGTGGTATTTATACTTAAAGTAGTTACTTATATTTTAACGCATTCATTGTCGGTATTATCTGATACACTAGAAAGCATAGTAAATATTGTCGCTACTTTAGTGGGATCCTATAGTTTATTTATTGCATCTAAACCCAAAGACAAAGATCATCCTTATGGACATGGTAAGGCAGAATTTATTTCAGCAGCTTTCCAAGGAAGTTTAATAGTAGGCATTGGTTGTTTAATTATTTATAAAGCTATTGATAGTTTTATTCACCCAGTTACTTTACATTATTTGTATGATGGTATTTGGTTATTAGCACTCATAGCAGTTATTAATTTAGTAACTGCCCTGGTCTTACATCAAATTGGTAAAAAAAATAAATCTATTGCGATAGCCTCTACAAGTAAATTATTTAAAATTGATTTTTATACTACTGCCGCAGTAGCCGTGGGTATCTTTTTACTTCTCATTACCGGTTATCAAAAAATTGATTCCCTTATCGCAATATTTTTAGGCCTGTATGTTATTTATGATGGATACATGATCGTAAGACAATCCTTAGCAGGTATTATGGACGAGGCAGACATGGAATTATTAGAAGAAGTGATTGCTGAAATAAATTTGTCTAGAAATGCAAAATGGATAGACTTGCATAACTTAAGAGTAATAAAATACGGTGTTTTATTACACATAGATTGTCATTTAACGGTTCCTTGGTATTATAATGTGAATGAAGCACATGAAGCCGTGGATGATTTTACAAGGCTCATTAAAAACAAATTTGGCGATACGGTAGAATTTTATATTCATACCGATGGCTGCATGCCATTTAGTTGTCCCATTTGTACTATTGAAAATTGTGAGAAAAGAAGAACCCCCTTTGAGAAAAAACTAGATTGGAATTTAGAAAACGTATTAAAAGATAGTAAACATCAATTGATTTAAAAAAAGAATCAAAAAATTTTAAAGTATCATTAAGAAATTAAAAATTACAGAAAATGAAACTGTGGTCAGCCTATCAAGAAACACATAAAAAAAGATTTTTAGAGGAACTTTTAGACTTGTTAAGAATCCCCAGCGTGAGTGCTAAAAGCGAACATAATAATGATATGCTTACTTGCGCAAAAGCAGTAGAAAAATGTTTACAAGAAGCGGGAGCCCCCATTACCAAAATTTTTACCACCCAAGGGCATCCCATTGTGTATGCAGAAATTATTTCAAATCCAACTTGGCCAACAGTTTTAGTGTATGGACACTATGATGTGCAACCCGCCGAGCCATTAGCATTGTGGCATAGCAGCCCATTTGATCCTACCATTAAAGAGGGTAAAATATTTGCAAGAGGCGCTTGTGATGATAAAGGTCAATTTTATATGCATATAAAAGCTTTGGAAATAATGACCAAAACTCAAACTTTATGTACCAATATTAAATTTATTATTGAGGGAGAGGAGGAGATTGGAAGTCCTAATTTAGCCAACTTTGTAAAAGCCCATCACGATTTATTAAGAGCAGATGTAATCTTGATAAGTGATACAGCTATGATTAGTATGGATACTCCTTCCATTGATATTGGAGTGAGGGGATTAAGTTACATTGAGATAGAGGTGACTGGACCGAATCGCGATTTACATAGTGGAGTATATGGTGGCGCCGTGGCTAATCCCATTACCCTTTTATCAAAAATGATTGCTTCTTGTCATGATGAAAATAATCGAATTACCATTCCAGGTTTTTATGATGATGTAATTGAAAGTACTACTGAAGAAAGAAAAAAAATGGCAGAAGCCCCCTTTGATGAAACAGAATTTAAAAATGATTTAGCCATTCAACAGGTATGGGGAGAAAAAGGATATAGCACCAATGAAAGAACGGGCATTCGACCCACTTTGGAAGTAAATGGAATATGGGGAGGTTATACAGGAGAAGGTGCCAAGACTGTTTTACCTTCCAAAGCTTTTGCAAAAATTTCTTGCCGTTTAGTGCCTAATCAATCTTCTGAAAAAATAACAGCCATTTTACTTGATCATTTTAAAAAAATGGCACCCCCTTGCGTGCAAGTGAATGCCTATGAACATCATGGTGGCGAACCATATATCACACCCATTGATTCACATGAATATCAAAGTGCAGCAAAAGCCATAGCAGCCACTTTTGGCAAAGAGCCCATACCAGTTCGAGGAGGAGGAAGTATCCCTATTTGTTCTTTGTTTGAAAAAGAATTAGGCGTAAAAATTGTCTTTATGGGCTTTGGATTAGATAGTGATAATTTACATAGTCCTAATGAAAAATTTGACATAATCAATTTTTACAAAGGCATTCAAACTATTCCCTATTTTCATCAATTTTTCGCAGAAAAAAAAGCCTAAGCATGCCCACTGCTTCTGAAAAAAATTTAAAAGAAAACAAAAAAGTACGACTAGATAAGTACTTATGGTCTATACGTATTTTTAAAACAAGAACACAAGCATCTGAAGCTATTGACAAGGGCAAAGTAAAATTTAATGGGGCACTTGTAAAAGCTTCACGTAATGTGCAACAGGGAGATGTATATGAAGCTAAAACTGAACATAAAAATTGGGTCATTAAAGTAATACAATTAGTAGAAGAAAGATTAGCTTATACTGAAGCTATTAAATTTTATGAAGACCTCACACCCATTGAAGAATTACATAGAATCCAACAAGTTGCCTCCTCTTTTCATACTGGCAAGAGATTAAGTAAAATTGGAAGGCCCACCAAAAAAGACAGACGTGATCTTAGTGAATTTTTAGATTAAAAGAAGTTCATAGGTTTCTTTTATCTTTACATTATGACCATTGAAATTTTAAGCGTCTTACCAGAATTATTATCTAGTCCCTTTGAACATAGTATGATTAAAAGGGCTCAAGAAAAAGGATTGCTCCAAATTAAATTACATCATCTCAGAGATTGGGCTATCAATAAACATGGACAGATAGATGACTATCAATATGGAGGAGGTGCAGGAATGGTCATTATGTGTGAACCCCTTGCTAATGCCATAGACCAATTACAAGAAAAAGAAAAGTTTGATGAAATTATTTTTATGACCCCTGATGGTGAAAAACTAGATCAAAAAAAAGTCAATACGCTATCTTTAAAAAATAGAATTTTAATTATTTGTGGACACTACAAGGGTATTGATCAGAGAATTAGAGAACTTTATGTTACTAAGGAAATTTCTATTGGAGATTATGTTTTAAGTGGCGGTGAACTTGCTGCTGCTGTAATAGTTGACGCAATTGGAAGACTTATTCCAGGTGTATTAAATGATGAAACTTCTGCCTTAACCGATTCCTTTCAAGATAATTTATTAGCCCCACCTGTTTATTCCAGACCAGCTGAATTCAGAGGAATGGAGGTACCTCCCATTTTATTAACAGGAGATCCCAAAAAGGTTGATGCATGGAGGCAGGAACAGGCCATTTTGCGCACTCAACTTCGCAGACCCGACTTATTAGACGAATAATAGTCCGTTTATCCCTTTTTTTATTGAATTTTTACAACTTATTGTGGCTGTTTTAATTACATGTTAGATATTTGCTTCCACATGAAATGGATACCTCCAGCTATACGCATACTATTTACATTTTTATTAATGAGCTATGTGACATCAGCTCAAAACATTTCAGAATTTCAAAAAGATTTTCAATTAAATATACAACCCGCTTCAAGTCCTATTGTCATTGACGGTATATTAGATGAACCTGCCTGGAAAACAAGCGCCCTTGCCAAAGATTTTTCAAAAAAATATCCCAATAATATTGGAGCGCCAAAACAACAGACAGAAGTATTAATGACTTTTGATGATAAAAATATTTATTTCGCTTTCAAAGTTTATGCACATGAACAGCAAATTATAAAAAGTTTAAAAAGAGATGTGGGTTATGAAGGGTCTGACGGTGTTGCCATAGTTTTGGATCCATTGAATCAAAGAACAAATGGTTTCATTTTTGCTTTGACTTCAAAAAATGTTCAATCTGAAGATGAGCTGAATACTAATACGGAAGAAAAACTTAGTTATAGTTGGGATACTAAATGGAATTCTGCTACCAAAATTTATGAGGGTTATTGGATTGGAGAAATTGCCATTCCATTTAAATCTTTGAGATATAATGACAAGCAATCTTTTTGGGGAATTAATTTTTTAAGAGGCGATTTACAGAGTAATGAATATAGTTGCTGGACTAAAGTGCCCCCCATCTTTAAATCCTATGATTTAGGTTATACAGGTGTTTTATATTGGCCCTCCGCTCCGCCTAAATCTAATGTAAATAAAATACTACTTCCCTATATCACCGGCAATGTCAATACGGATGATGAAAACAATAAGGGTCTTCAAAAAACAGGCAACCTTGGCTTTGATACAAAATTTACATTGAGTTCTTCTTTAAATTTAGATGTCACCGCAAATCCCGATTTCTCCCAGGTGGAAGTAGATCAATTAGTGACGAATTTGACACGTTTCAATATTTTTTTACCAGAAAAAAGAGCCTTTTTTTTAGAGAATGGAGACTTATTTTCAAATTTGGGAAATTATTTTATAAGTCCATTTTATTCAAGAACCATTGGATTAGATAAACAAGGCAATACGATTCCTATTCTTTTGGGCGCAAGACTTTCTGGAAATTTAAATGCATCTACTAGAATTGGAATGATGGATATTCAAACGGGTGCTAAGGGAAATTATTCTTCCGAAAACTTTTCTGCCATCACGATACAAAAAAGATTTTGGCAAAGATCTTTATTCAAAACTTATTTTTTAGATAGAGAAAATTTTATTTCTGCCGCAGACCTTAAAAAAAATCCAATGGATCAATATGGAAGAAATGCTGGTATGACTCTAACACTAGCTAATAGTGAAGGAACCAAAAAAGCAGAATTTAGTTACCATCAATCTATCAAGCCAACTATTAACGATAAGGATGCTTTTTTTGAAACTAATTTTTCAAGAACTATAAAGAACTGGCGTATTTTTGGACAAGTAGGGAACGTGGGTAAAAATTATTACACGGACATGGGCTATGTTCAAAGACTCGAAAATTACGATGCATTAAGAGATACTACCATTAGAGTAGGATTTAAAGATGCTTATGCCAATATTAGTAAAAGAATATTTATACAAAACGGAAAAATTGGTAGAATTGAATTTTCACTGGAGGAATTTGTTGTTTTAAATGCAGATAATAGCTTTAGTGAAAATGAAAATACTTTTAAAATAAATACAGAATACAGAAATAGTTCTGGACTTAAATTGACTTTTACAAATTCAAATCTTGACTTATTATATCCAACCAAACCAGGAAATGGAATACCTCTTCCATCGGGTACCTATAAATACAACCAATTTAATTTGATGTATTATTCAGACATGCGAAAAATGTTTAGTTGGAATACTATGATGACTTTAGGGCAATACTACAATGGAAGTATCACAGGTTTAGGAGCTGGCATTATATGGAGAAATCAACCACATTTAACATTATCATTTAATGCAGAATTAGATAAAATAGAGTTGCCTAAGTTATATGGTAATAATAATCTCATTTTAATTGCCCCTAAATTCGAATATAATTTTAATACTAAATTATTCTGGACCACATTTATTCAATTCAATACACAAACCAATAATTTTAATATTAATAGTCGTTTGCAGTATAGATATAAGCCCATGAGCGACTTCTTCCTTGTATACACCGATAATTATTTTACCGACCCCATGCTTAAAAATAAGAACAGAGCACTTATCTTTAAGTTCAATAAATGGTTTAATTTATAATTTAAGTTTATATGGAGACTAGTTTTTCGGTCTCAGGTCAGTATGTAGATATACTGGGAGAAAAAATCTTCCCAGCTACCCTGAATATCAAAAATGGAGTCATTGAGTCTGTTGATGCCAATGAAAATGCACCATTAGTATATTTAATTCCAGGTTTCATAGACGCCCATGTGCATATTGAAAGCAGTATGCTTATTCCAAGCTCTTTTGCACGAATAGCTGTTACCCATGGGACTATTGGAACAATTAGTGACCCTCACGAAATTGCCAACGTATGTGGAATAGAAGGTGTGCAATATATGATTGACAATGGAAAAAAGGTTCCATTTCATTTTTTCTTTGGCGCCCCTAGTTGTGTGCCAGCTACTCCATTTGAAACAGCTGGCGCCCATTTGAACAGTAATGATGTTGCCAAATTATTGGCTAGTCCAGATATTTTTTACTTAAGTGAAATGATGAATTTTCCTGGTGTACTTCATAAAGATGAAGAGGTGATGAAAAAAATAGCTGCTGCTCATCATTCGGGAAAACCAGTAGACGGACATGCCCCAGGCTTAATGGGAGACAATGCTAAAAAATATATTGATGCAGGTATTAGTACCGATCACGAGTGCTTTACCCTCGAAGAGGCTTTATGCAAATTAGCACTAGGAATGAAAATTTTGATTAGAGAAGGAAGTGCCGCAAAAAATTTTGACGCCTTATATACTTTAATGAAAGATTTTCCTACTCAAATAATGCTTTGTAGCGATGATAAACATCCCGATAGTCTACTTGAAGGTCATATTAATACTTTATGTGCAAGGGCAGTGGCAAAAGGTATAAACCCTTATCTTGTTTTAAGAGCTGCTTGTATCAATCCAATAGACCATTATACATTACCCACAGGTAAAATGCAGGTAGGCGATCCAGCTAATTTTATTGTAGTAAAAGATTTGAAGTCTTTTAAAGTACATCAAACATATATTAAAGGTGAATTGGTTGCCCAAAATGGAGAATCATTCATTAGTAGCATCAAAGAACAGCCCATTAATAAGTTTGATACTACTCTTCTTGAAGAAAAAAATATAGAGGTTACGATACAGGATTATCCTCAAGAAAAGGGTAAAATAGCAGTCATTGAAGCAATCGATGGACAACTCATTACCCGTAAATTATGGGTAAGTCCTACACTGAAAGGAAATACTATTATCTCCAATACCACATCTGATATTTTAAAAATGGTAGTGGTTAATAGATATAAAACTGCAATACCAAAAATAGCTTTTATCAAAAATTTTGGTTTTAAAGAAGGCGCTATTGCCTCGACAGTAGCTCACGATAGTCATAATATTATAGCCGTTGGAGTGAATGATGCTGACCTAGTGAAAGCCATTAATCTTCTCATTGAAAAAAAGGGTGGCATTTGCTGCATGCATAAAAATCAAACAAAATTAATAGAGCTACCAGTAGCAGGACTAATGAGCTTAGAGGATCCCTATACAATAGCAGCCGAATATACTGCCATTGATGTTATGGCTAAAAGCTTGGGATCCCGCCTTTACTCACCTTTTATGACGCTTAGCTTTATGGCCTTATTAGTAATTCCTCATCTAAAATTGAGCGATAAAGGGCTTTTTGATGGAGATACTTTTAAAATAATTTAAAAAAGAAAAATAAGAAACTTAGATTTGAAAAAAATTAAATGCCATGGTACATCATTTAAGTAAAGGCCATAGTTTAGTTAGCAATTGGATTGCAGAACTAAGAGATATAAGCATTCAGAATGATAGAATGCGTTTTAGGAGAAACTTGGAGAGAATTGGAGAGGTAGCCGCCTATGAAATGAGTAAATTAATGCCCTCCCAAATACAACAAACAAAAACCCCTTTAGGAATGCATGCATCTCAAGTTTTAGTAGAACAACCTGTATTAGCTACTATATTAAGAGCGGGATTACCCTTACACCAAGGCATGTTAAATTATTTTGATAAAGCCGACAATGCATTCATTTCAGCTTATCGTAAACATCATGATAATGGCAGTTTTGAAATTAGTATTGAATATTTAAGTTGCCCTAATTTAAATAATAGAATTGTAATTGTATCAGATCCTATGTTAGCCACGGGGGCCTCATTAATTCAAACTATTCATGCTCTTACCAAAATTTATCAACCCAAAGAGCTTCACATTGTGGTAGCCATTGCTAGTAAAGAAGGTATCGAAAAAGTAGAAGCAGCTCTTGGAAAACAAATACCTATTTGGTGTGGTGATATTGATGATACGCTTAACGATAAAAGTTATATTATTCCAGGACTGGGAGACGCTGGCGATTTAGCATATGGCACCAAAATGCAATCTTAAATAATTTAAATTGTTAAAAGAACTTATTTTATCTATTCGTGCTTATTTTAAAGCGCACCAATTCATACTAGAACATAAGTTATGGAAGTGGATGATACTACCAGGTATTATTTACACTTATTTATTTCTCTTAGGCATGAATTATTTTAGTCAAACCTCTAGTTTATTTATTGAAGCTATTATTTTAAAAACGGGGCTAAAATCTTGGGTCGATACTTTAAGCAGTGATATAATTGGATTTTTTATAACCATGGGAAGTTTCTGGTTATGGTTTACATTACTATTATTTTATTTTGCTTTATTCAAATTTTTATTTCTTATAGTATTTGCCCCCTACTTTTCTTACTTCCATTTAAGAATAGAAGCTATTAGAAACCATAAAAAATTCGTTTTTAATAGTAAGTCTTATCAAAAATTAGTTTTCAGGGCTTTGATTTTAAATTTGACTAATTTATTGTGGCAAACTGTTTATTTAATACCCATTGTAATAATTTGCACCTTCCCCATTGTGGGTTGGTTTACTCCTTTTTTCACCATTTTATTAGAATGCTATTTCTTAGGATATGCCATGTTAGATTATGGACTGGCAAGTGAAAAACAAAATAAATTAGCAGCAGCAGTTTTTGTGAATAACCACAAAGGCTTACCTATTGGCAATGGATTCGTTTTTTATTTCATGCACTTAATTCCTATTATAGGTTGGATTACTGCCCCCTTTTATGCACTTATTGCAGCTCAATTGAATACACAAGAACTTAAAGAGAATGAAATATGAGTCAAGGAAAAGTTTTTTTACTACCCATGATTTTACATGAAGAAGGTTGGGACGCTTTGCCACAAAATTTGGTAAAATGGATTCAACAATGCGACGCCTTTTTTGTTGAAGAAGAAAAAACGACTAGACGTTTTTTCAAAAAATTATGGAAAGAAATGGTAATAGAAGATTATAAATGGTACCCCATTCAAAAAATAGAGGCTCAACAAATAAAAGTATTTAAAGAATTACTTCAACAAGGAAAAAACATAGGTATTATTTCAGAAGCAGGATGTACTGGTATTGCCGATCCCGGACAAATACTAATTGCTACTGCCCATGAAATGGGCAGTAGCGTAAAACCTTATAGTGGCCCTTCTTCTATTTTACTTTCCTTAATGGCAAGTGGTTTGAATGGTAACTTATTTCAATTTCACGGATACTTACCCATTGATAATACTGAACGCAGAAAAAAAATTCAAATCCTTGAAGCAGATGCCCTACAAAGAAATTGCACACAATTATTTATCGAAACACCTTATCGAAATAATCAATTACTAGAAACTATTTTGTCTACTTGTAAACCCACTACAAAATTGTGTATTGGTATGGATATCACTGGCCCCTCTGAATCCATTATTACTTTGACAGTAAAAGAGTGGAAATTAAAAGTGCCCAACTTACATAAAAAATTAGCCATTTTTTTAATAGGTATTTAGCAAATAATACAACGTATTTTCCGAAGAAAATAGCACTATAATTAATTGTAGCATGCTGAATGGAAAAATCAAAATACCATTTTAGAGCGTCTCATCCACTTTTATTTATTTCATTAATTTTTCTCTGTGGAATAATGTTTGCTCGTTATTACTTAGCCAATTTTTTTACTATAGAGATTCCAAAAGTATTAGTAATACTTATGAGTTCTTTATTCGTTTTACTATACATCATAAAAAATAATTCTACCCTAATTTTAACAAGGAATAAAAAAGTTGTTTCTCAAATAATAATATTCTTAATAATTTATGTTTGGGGTATTTTATTATTTTATTTAACTAAGGAAAAAAATGTATTTCCTATTTCTTATCCACAAAAATTTATAGAATTTTGTAGAAATGC
>CAZWTV010000049.1:0-13003 GCA_964637225.1 uncultured Sediminibacterium sp. | reverse complement strand
GGCCCAATAGCTCTGCAAGGGCCACACCATTCTGCCCAAAAATCAATGACAGTTAATTTATCACTTTCCATTACGGTACTTTGGAAATTGGCATCTGTAAATTCTAAACTCATATATATAATTTTTAAATTGTTAATATAATATCCAATAAGATTCAAAATTAGTTCCAAACCTCAATATCTGCCTATTTGACTTTTCCACTTTATGCTTTTACTAATGGGGACAATTTTATGGCAGAGAATCGGACTAGCTGTCTTATTAAACACTAATTAATTGACCAAATTTACCTGTACATTCAAAGCAGGGTTCTTGTCTAAGTATTGCACAAGGTCATCATTCATTTGAAAACCCCTTTCAATAGTAAATAAACTTGCTACTAGTTGTTCCTTAGGTTCTACAAAACTTATCTTAAAAGAAGATTTTCCAGGGTTTTTTTTCAAATTATTTTCAAAGAAATGAATCATATCTGTATTCAAATGACTTGGATGTAAGCTAATTTCAATAGATCTGGTTTGAACCTGTTTGACAGTTTCTAGCAAGGACATATTTATTATTTTAAATTCAAATTGGTTGGATTGATTATATCTAGTTTTAAAAGAACCAAGAATGAAAATTTTTTGTCCAACTTCTAAATAGTTTTGAAACTTAATATAATCTTCGCTCCATAATAAAAATTCGGTTTTGCCAGTAAAGTCTTCCATGACAAAAGATCCAAAGTTTTTACCAGTCTTAGTTACTCTGTGTTGCACTTGGGTAATAAGCCCTGCAAGTTTAAAGTTTTTACCTAAGTGATGAGGGTGTAAAGAAAGGTTGTCTTTAACTTCATTAAAAGTATTGATTGGTGTAAACTGATAATGACGCATTTCAAAACTAAAATGATCTAGTGGATGCCCACTCATGAACATGCCCGTAATATCTTTTTCGTGTTCTAATTTTTCTGTTAAAGTCCACTCTTCACATGGGGGTATTTTAGGAATGGGAACTTGCATGGCTGAAGGAAGGTCGCCAAATAAAGTATGGGTGGTACCTGCTGTCATTGACTGCGTAGCTTGTGCATAGGAAATTAATTTTTCTAATCCAGAAATTCGCTCTCCCTCTGCTACATTAAAATATTGTGCTCGGTGATACTCTTGAAAACAATCAAAACTACCGGAGTAGGCCAAGCTCTCTAGAGATTTTTTATTCACAGCTCTAGATAATACACGTTTCATAAAGTCCATCATATTAACAAATAGACCACCTTTTGTTCTTTCTGTTATGATGGCTTCCATAGCAGCATCACCTACACCTTTCAAACCCCCTAATCCAAATCTAATTTCTCCTTTTTTGTTAACAGAAAAACCTTTCAAAGATTCATTTACATCAGGACCTAAAACTTTTATCTCCATTCTTTTACATTCTTCCATGAAAAAAGTTATTTTTTCAATACTTCCTGCATGGTTTAAAACTGCAGACATATATTCTCCTGGATAATGAGCTTTTAAATAGGCTGTTTGATAGGCTAAGTAGGCATAACAAGTAGAATGAGATTTGTTGAAAGCATATTGTGCAAATGCTTCCCAGTCTGTCCAAACTTTTTCTAATATAGGTGCTGGGTGTCCATTTTTTACAGCGCCTTCGATAAATTGCGCTTTCATTTTATCCAAGACCGATTTTTGTTTTTTACCCATGGCTTTTCTGAGAATATCAGCATCTCCCTTTGTGAAACCTGCAATTTTCTGACTCAGTAACATTACTTGTTCTTGATACACAGTAATTCCATAGGTATCAGCAAGAATTTCTTCCATCACAGATAAGTCATACTTAATGAGTTCTCTTCCATGTTTTCGATCTATGAAATTTGGGATATAAGCCATGGGGCCTGGTCGATACAAGGCGTTCATAGCAATGAGATCATCAAATTTATCAGGTTTTAAATCACGTAAATGTTTTTGCATGCCCACGCTTTCAAATTGAAAAGTAGCATTGGTTTCACCTCTTTGATATAAATTAAATGTTTTTGGATCATCTAAGGGGATGGCATCTAAATCAATTGTTATATCGTGATTTTGTTTTATTAACTCCAAAGCTGTTTTTAAAATAGATAATGTTTTTAATCCTAAGAAGTCCATTTTAAGAACGCCTGCTTCTTCAATTACGTTACCTTCAATTTGGGTTACCCAAAGTGAGGAATCTTTGGCGGTAGCTACCGGCATAATTTCTGTTAAATCGCTAGGCGCAATAATGATACCTGCAGCGTGTATACCAGTATTTCTAATAGAGCCTTCTAATCTTTCAGCCTCATGTAAAATGGTAGCCCTTAAGTCATCGCCTTTATAAATTTCTCTAAGTTTTTTTATATTGTCAATATCTTCAGGTTGATAACCTTCTTTCTCTGCCAAAGACTTTTCACCTTCTTTAACAGTGAGTGGTGCGTGTAAGCATCTTCTCAATTCTGTGCCAGGTTTATCTGGTACCAGTTTTGCAAGAGCATTACTCTCTGCTAAAGGTAAATCCATAACTCTAGCCACATCTTTAATACTACTTTTGGCTGCCATGGTACCATAAGTTACAATTTGTGCCACTTGTTCTTTACCGTATTTATCAACTACATAGTCTATTACTTTTTGACGACCATCATCATCAAAGTCTGTATCAATATCGGGCATGCTTTTACGATCGGGATTTAAAAAACGTTCAAAAAGCAATTGATATTTTATCGGATCTATGTTTGTTATTCCAATACAATAAGCAACTACACTGCCAGCAGCTGAACCTCTTCCAGGACCTACAAAAACACCCATATTTCTGCCCGCTTGTATAAAGTCACTTACAATTAAAAAATAACCCGCAAATCCCATAGTGCGAATTGTAAATAATTCAAAATCTATACGTTCTTGCAACTCAGCATTTATCTCAGGATATCTTTTATGTGCACCTTCTAAGGTTAGATGTTTTAAATATTCCCACTGATTTAAATTCGCATCTTCATGTATTTGAAATTGTTTAGGAATAGGAAAAGCAGGGAGTAAGACATCTTTTTTTAGATTAAGTACTTCTACTTTATCTACAATAGCATTGGTATTATCAATTGACTCAGGAAGGTCATTGAAAAGTTGACTCATTTGCTGCTGTGTCTTAAAATAGAATTCGTTGTTGGGGAATTTAAATCTTCTATTTTTAATTTGCAATTCATCATTTACAAAATCGTCAAAGCCGGGAGTAGCTTGTTTTTCACCTGTATTAATACAAAGCAAAATATCGTGAGCATTAGCGTCCTCTTCATTAATATAATGGCTATCGTTAGTGGCAATAACTGGTACATTATATTTTTTTGCAAATTGTAAAAGTCGTGCATTAATAATTTCTTGTTCAGGTATTTGATGTCTTTGAATTTCGATATAATAATCTTCTCCAAAAATATCTAACCACCATTTGAATTCTTTTTCAGCACTTAGTTCATCTTGAAGTAAAATAGTTTGTGGAACATAGGCTCCAATACAACAAGTAGTAGCTATTAATCCTTCATGGTATTTTAATATTAATTCTTTATCAATGCGGGGATATTTACTATACATTCCTTCGATATATCCAAGGGAAGTGAGTTTAATTAAATTCTGATATCCCACTGCATTTTTTGCCAACAATACTTGATGAAATCTTTGGTCTTTAGCATCTTTGGTGAATTGTTTTGCATGTCTATCTTTCACGACATAAAATTCACAACCCACAATGGGTTTTACAATAGGGGTTAGTATATCTTTCCCGTCTTTATCTTTCCCTATAACCTTTGTTTTTTTCCATGCCTGACTTACAAATTTGAAAGCCCCAAACATATTGCCGTGATCGGTGATGGCTAAGGCAGGCATTTGATCGTCCAATGCTTTATTAAATAATCCCTCAATAGAGGCAGCACCATCTAGTAAAGAGTATTGTGTATGAACATGTAAGTGGGAGAAGCTAGGCATTCTTTTATAAGACTAAGGCAACAAATATCGTAAAAAACTCATGGTAAAATGGCCTTAATTTTCCACAAAAAAGGGTTAAAAATTTGGTAATTTCTTCTTTTTAGCCTGACTTGAGTTAACTTGCCCATCATGTTAAAAAATAAGATACATTTATTTTTAGTTGGATTATTTGCAATGCATTTTCTATCAGGTTGTAGTGTGGTAAAATCTGTAACTAATTCTATTCAAAATACAGCCCAAAACTATAGTGTAAAAAAAAATGAGCTTGTTCCCGTAAACAAATTATCTGCTTCTACTGAAAAAATTGAGTTTTTAAATAATATTTCTGTAACACCAGGAAATATTGAAATAAAAAATGAATCGAGTACAGTTAATACTGAACCTATAACTACAACGGCAACTAATTATGATAAAATGCCTTCCAATTTATCAGAAGTTGAAAAATTAAACTGGTTACAATTAAAGTATTCTATAAAAATGGATATTGCTGTGGAATCTGTCATGAACATTCCACTACTTCAAAAGATTGATGAATGGTGGGGAACTCCTTATAGTTTAGGTGGAAGTACCAAAAATGGAGTGGACTGCTCTTATTTTACTTTTGATGTAATGAAAGACATTTATAATGTTAATTTAAAAAGAACAGCTGCAGAGCAATATGAACAGTGTAATAAAATTGAGTGGAATGAATTAAAGGAAGGAGATTTAATTTTTTTTAAAGCAGACGGTCGAAGAAATATTTCACATGTAGGAATTTACCTTGCCAATAATAAATTCGCACATGCCTCTACCAGCCAAGGGGTAACCATTAGTGATTTATCTGATCCTTATTGGCAAAGAAGATTATATAGTTTAGGTAGGGTTGCTATACAGCCTTAAATAGAACTATTGAAAATTAATTTTCTTCTTTCTTTAATTTACTAGCAAAAACTTTTTCAAATTTTTCAAGCTTGGGGCCTATTACATATCTGCAATAACCTTGAGTGGTATTATTATTATAATAATTTTGATGATAACTTTCTGCTGAATAAAATTTAGTAAAAGCAGTAATTTCAGTAATGATGGGTTTATCCCAAGCTTTAGCAGCAATCAATGCTTGCTTATATTTTTCGGCCACTTCTTTTTGATGTTCATTGTGATAAAAAATGGCACTTCTGTATTGAGGGCCCACATCATTGCCTTGTTGATTAGGGGTAGTAGGATCATGTGTTTTCCAAAAAACAGCCAGAATATCATCTAAACTTATCTTGGTGGTATCAAATACAATTTGACATACTTCCGCGTGTCCCGTATTTTTATCACATACTTGTTCATAGGTGGGATTTTCTACAAAACCTCCGCTATATCCACTAGTTACTTTTACGACTCCTTCTAATCTTTGATAAATGGCTTCTGTACACCAAAAACAGCCTGAGCCTAAAGTAATGGTTTCAGTATGTGTCATATCTATTTTTTTTAATTTTTTGGGTTGTGGTGCTTGCGCACATGCTGTAAAGTAAAATAAAGTTAGCAACAATAGGGAAGCTATGTTTGTTCGTATCATACAAATTGACTTGAATTAATTAATTGGAAATAAAAGTAAACACATTTGGAAGTATAACAAAATTTGGATCATAAGGTTCACACATTATTATTGTTTATTTAAGTAAATTCGTGCATTAGAAACTATCTATGCGCCTCTATCCGGAAAATGCCCTTACACAACTTGAATTCGATAAAATAAATACCATTTTATTGAATTATTGTCAATCTAATATGGGGGTTGAGTTGGTGAATGAAATGCGTATTCATACCCATCAAAAATATATTGAGGAAGCGCTCAAACAAACAGAAGAGTTTAAATTTATAAAACTTGCGAATCAATATTTTCCTTCTGATTTTGTTTTAGATATAAGAAAAGATTTAAAACTTTTGGGAATTCCTGGAGCGCAGTTAATGGGGGAGCAATGGTTACTTATAAGAAAGTTAAGCGATCATATTCAACAAGTTTTCAAATGGTTCGACACAGAAAGGCAAATGGCTTATGCCAATTTATATGCAGTGGTAAAATCCTCCTATTATGAAAAAGCCATCATAGAATGTATTGATGTCATTATAGATGACAGAGGTTTGGTAAAAGACAAGGCATCTGAAGATTTAGCTAAAATAAGAATGCAATTGTTTAAAAAAAGACAGGAACTTAGACGCATTTTTGAAAAAGTTGTACAAAGATTGGCTAAATCGGGTTATACAGCAGATATTGATGAAAGTTTTAGTAATGGGAGAAGGGTAGTTGCTGTATTTTCAGAATATAAAAGACAGGTGAAAGGTTTTTTACATGGGGAGAGTGATAGTAGAAAAACTGCTTTCATTGAACCAGAAGAAACCATAGAATTGAATAATGAATTATATAGTTTAGAACAAGATGAATCCAAAGAAGTACAAAAAATTTTAAGAGCTTTAACTGCTCAGTTGTCACCTTATTCTTCTTTACTATTAAATTATTTAAAAATTATTGGCTGTTTTGATTTTATTAAAGCTAAGGCTTTACTTGCCATTGATATGAATGCACATAGGCCTACTATTCATAATAAAGCAATCACACGTATTCAAGAAGCCTATCATCCGCTTCTTTATTTATATAATAAGAATTCAGGTAAAAAAACTATTCCAGTGAATCTGGAATTAGATGATGAAGCGCGCATACTCATCATTAGTGGGCCCAATGCAGGTGGTAAAACTGTATCCATGAAAACTTTGGGATTAAATCAAGTGATGTTACAAAGTGGACTATTAGTACCTATGAGTGCTAGTTCTGAAATGGGTATTTATAAACAATTATTTATTCAATTAGGAGACACTCAAAATTTAGCATTTGAATTAAGTACTTACTCAAGTCATTTAATACATATGAAGCATTTTATTGAAAATGCAAATGGGAAAACTTTATTTTTTATAGATGAACTTGGAAGTGGAAGTGATCCTCATTTAGGGGGCGCATTTGCAGAAGTTATTTTAGAAGAATTATCACATAGACACGCTCAAGGTATTGTAACTACTCATTATTTGAATTTGAAATTAATGGGAAATCGTAATAAGGGCATTGTGAATGGTGCTATGCAATTTGATGAAAAGAAATTAGATCCCTTGTACCAATTGGTAATTGGAAAGCCGGGGAGCTCTTATACTTTTGCGATTGCCGAAAGAATAGGGCTACCTTACCATTTAATTAATAGAGCAAGAAAACTGGTCGATAGTCATCATTTTGAATTAGATAAATTATTAAATAGAACTGAACAGGATTTACAATTGGTACAACAAGAAAGAAAAGAACTACATAAAAAGTTGAAGGAAAATGAAATTCTAAAATCTACACTAGAAACTATTTTAAATAAAGAAAAACATATTCAACAAATTCAATTATTAAAAGAACAAAATAGGGTAGCTGAAGAAAAATTTGCTTATTTAAAAGATATGGAAAGAAAACTAAAGCAAATAGCCCTGGATTGGAAAAAATCGGAGAAGAAAGATGATGTAATGAAAAATTTATACAATTTACTTTTCAAAAAAAATGAGTCAGTGGTGATTAATAAATTAGCAAAAAAGGTTGATAAACAATACAAAGAAACTAAACAACCCGTTACAGTGGGATCAACAGTGAAGCTAAAAAAGAATTATCAGGTGGGAGAAGTGATGGGTTTTAAAGGAAAAAGGGCTATTGTAAAAGTAGGTCAGCTTCCCATGAATATTGACTTGGAAGATTTAATCGTAGTGGAAAAGTTAGAGGCTACTACAAAGAAATAAAAAAATTATACTGTATGGTTATTGATAAATTAAGTGAAATTACAAAATATGAGTCCTTGCATCCTAGGTTTGCCAAAGCCATAGAATTTATAGTAACTTCTAATTTGATGCTCTTAGAGACTGGAGTGATATTATTAGATGGGCAGGATATTAAAGTCATCGTGATAGAAGAACCTTGTGTGGCTGCCGATCAAGCCTTAGCTGGGTTTGAATGTCATAATACCTATATTGATATTCAAATAGTACTAAAAGGTAAGGAGACGGTTGGTTGGAAAGCAAGAACCACTTGTATGCATCCTATAGCAGACTATAATGCAGAAAAAGATGTATTATTTTATGCAGATACTCCGAGTTTATTTTTTGAATTAGAAGCAGGTATGTTTAGTATTTACTTTCCCAACGACGTTCATGCACCCATGATAGGAGAGGGAGTTATTAAAAAAGTAGTTATTAAAGTTAAAGCTAACTAAATCACATAAATAAAGTAGTTTTAATACATGAAAAAAGGCAATGATTTCATACTCTTATTTTTCTGTGCTATTTATTTAATAGTTCATTTTATCCCCGATTTTGGTGGTGCCGATGTGATGGGCGCACAATGGTTATATACAAGTGTAGTAGATCTAGTAGTTTTTTGTTTTTTATTATTGAATTTGAATAAGTATAAAGAAGCCATTCAATGTATTTTTAATAGTCGTTTCACTTTAATATATCTATTGTATTTTATTTGGGCTTTATTTTCGGTGAGTTATGCCATGAATGTTATTGAAGCATTGGTGTGCTTATCAAGACTTACAAGCACATTTTTACTTTTTATCAACATTTCAATTTTGCTCTATAAAAAAGAACTTGACACATTTTATGCTACTATTTGTTTAATGCTAAGTTTTATTTTAATCTATGATTCCATTTATGTCATAAAAGGTTTTGTGAATAATATGGATACCATGTCTTTAGATCAAAATATTGGAAGCCTAACTGGCAATAATGGTAATAAAAACGTAATGGCGGCAAGTTTAATAATTAAAGTACCATTTGCTTTATATATAATAAATACAGGAAAATTCTTTTCAAAAATACTGGGAATTGTGAGTTTATTTTTAGGTGTTTTTACAGTATTTATAATGAACACACGTTCAACTTATGTAGCGCTACTATTCATTATATTAATTTTTACAGTAACAAGTATAGTTTTTTTATTTAAAAATAAAAAAAAGTTAATTGTTCAATTACTTTTTTTCTTAATACCTGTTGTACTTGCATTTCTATTATCCAATGCCGTATTGAGTAATGCTATTAAGATGCAAGAATTTCAAGGTGGTTATGGTTCCGTTACAAAAAGAATTGGTGATATCACAATAAAAAGTGAAGAAGGATCTAGAATACATTTGTGGTGGGCTGCACTAGATTATTTTAAAAAACATCCCCTACTGGGTGCAGGTTATGGAAACTGGAAATTAGCCTCCATACCTTATGAAAAAGAACGCACCAACGATTTATTTGTGCCCTACCATTCTCATAATGATTTTTTTGAAAATGGAGCTGATTTAGGCATTATAGGAATGGTATGTTTTTTCTTGTTATTTATGGTACTAGGTGTTGTTACGCTTAAGTTATGGCAAAATAAATTAGCTAAAAAGTATCATTTTATGGCAACCATTTCAATAATGGTTTTAGCTTGTTATTTTATAGATGCATTTTTTAATTTTCCGACGGAGAGAACTATCATGCAAACAATGATGGCTTTTTCTTTTGCTCTAATAATGGCACCTGCTTTTTTAATAAATGAATCAAATTTTGCTATGCCAAAGTTTGCTCTCTTTGGGTCTTCTGCTTCTAGATATCTATTTGTATTATTAACCATAGCTACTTTAGCACCATCTATTTTTATCAATAACCAAGTTTTTGAGTCAATGAAAGTGCAGAAGTTTGTGATGGGAGAAATAGATGCAGATCCAAAAATGCCATTAGAAGATGTAAAAAATGCTTTTCCCATGTTCCCTAATTTATCTACTTCTACTTTACCCATAAAAGCGTTAGTAGCTAGATATTATTTTAGGGATAAAATGTATAATGAAGCAATGCAACTACTAAAAGAAAGTGATCATGTCAATCCAGCATTACATTATAATGATTTTATTAGAACAGCTATATATGCAGCTAAACAAAATTATGATAGTTGCGCATTTTATGCATATAAGGCTTTCTATAACTGGCCTAGGGCTAGTTCTTATTATAAAAATGCATTATTTGCTGCTGCAAAAAAGAAAGATACTGTTGAAATAAACAAAGTATATAATGTATATAAAAAATATAGAAATGGGGGAGAAGCAGTAAATCAATACATCATGGCCATGTATGAAGTAAAAGGGGGTGCCGATAAAAATATGTCTAATATCTTAGATAGTGCATTTGTTCATTTCCCAAATGATTCTGCAGTATTAATGAATGCAAAAAATTTAATCTCTAAAGGATTTTTGGGTAATCAGAATAATGGACAACCTGTTGCTGCTATTGCCAATGAATTTACCATGGAAGGAGCTAAGATGTTCGCCAGTGGTAATTATAAAAAAGCAGCTAATTTCTATTTAAAGGCAATCAATGTTGAGCCTAATAATTTTACGCATTATGAAAATGTAGCCATATGTTATTATATGAATAAGGATTATGAAAAAAGTATTCCTTATTTTGATAAGGCCAATTCATTTTCAGGAAACAATACTGGAAAGTCTTATTTTTTCAAAGCTATGTCTTTAGTAGCTTTAGGTAGAAACAATGAAGTATGTGAACCTTTAGAAGCCGCTAAAAAGAAAAATTATCCCGAAATTAATAAGTATATTGCCATGTATTGTAAATAAATAATAAAATAAAAAAAACGATATGAAAAAAATTTTTATCATTATGGCACTGTTCTTTGGTGTGCTAAACGTTCAAGCGCAAACAAATACGAATCCAACACAAGTAGATATTGCCAAGGTGTTAAAATTTACTAATGACAATTATGATATGGGTAAAATACCATATGGAAAACCCACTGAATTCACTGTGACCATTCAAAATATTAGTAATAACAATATAACATTAGATAATGTAATGGTAGGTTGTGGTTGTACCACTCCTAAATATACCAAGGATCAAGTCATACTTCCTGGGGCCAGTACCACTGTTATACTTGGTTTTAATGGATCGGCAATAGGAAGTTTTTCAAAGTCTGCTACCTTATTTTTTAGTGGTAATTTAAATAAAACTGTATTATTTCATGGCGAAGGCATTCAGTAAGCTTGCCTTTTGCTTTTGAAATGAAAAAGGGGCTACAAGCCCCTTTTTTGTTCATACAGCGGAGAGAGAGGGATTCGAACCCCCGGACCTTTGACAGTCAACGGTTTTCAAGACCGCCGCATTCGACCGCTCTGCCATCTCTCCGCGGCAAATGTAGGAAGGTAATGCCAATTATGCAAAAAATACTTGAATAGAAAGGCTATTATTCATTGATCTAATTTATTGACTACCATGTATCTTTACAAAAATTGAATGAGGTGAAACAGTTGTCGGCATTGAATGTATTTTTTTGGAAGTATAGATTCCGTTTTTTTATAGGAATACTATTGGTAATTGCTACCAACTATTTGGCGGTTTTAGCTCCTCAAATTACAGGTTATGTAGTTGGACTGGTACAAGCCAAGCTACCGGGCGGTAAACCCACACTTTCTGATCATCATGAAATTATTGTTCAATGGATTAGTAATTTAAGTTCACACTATAATTTTAGTTTCGCATGGCTAATTACTTTTTGTAGTGTCACTATATTGGTTTTAGCTTTAGTGAGAAGTGTATTTATGTTCTTTATGCGACAAACTATTATTGTCATGAGTAGGCATATTGAATTTGATCAAAAAAATCAAGTATACGAGCATTATCAAAAACTAGATACAGAATTTTATAAGACCCATAGTACCGGAGATTTAATGAGTAGAATTACGGAGGATGTTAGTAGGGTAAGAATGTATACGGGACCTTCCTTAATGTATTTAATTAATTTAATTTCACTTATAGGATTTTGTTTATATAATATGTTTAGTAAAGACGTAAAACTTAGTTTATATGTTTTAGCTCCGCTTCCTCTACTTGCCATTACAATCTATTTTGTCAATAGTATTATAAATAAAAAAAGTGAAGAAATTCAAGGTCAACTTTCTGATTTAACTACCAATGCACAAGAATCTTATTCAGGAATTAGAGTGATTAAATCATTTGTGCAGGAAAAAGCTATGTTAGGTTTTTTTAAAACCAATAGTGAATTATACCGTAAAAATGCAGTAAGCCTTGCTAAAGTAGAAGCAATTTATGCGCCAACGATGGCTTTGATGATTGGATTAAGTACTTTATTAACTATTTATTTAGGAGGATTAGAAGCTTTGCATGATACTCGAAAAGTAGGTACCGTTATTGAATTTGTTATATACATTAATATGCTCACTTTTCCAGTGAGTGCAATTGGATGGACAGCAAGTATGATACAAAGAGCAGCGGCTTCTCAAAAAAGATTAAATGAATTTTTATCTATAGAACCTACTATATCTTCTAAAAATTCTAAAATAATTCCACCACTACAAGGAAATATTCTTTTTGATAATGTAGGGTTTACCTATCCACATTCAGGTATAAATGCCTTGACTAATTTTAATGTAGAAATAAAAGCAGGTCAGAAAGTTTTAATATTGGGTAAAACCGGTGCTGGAAAAACTTCTATTGCTCAGTTAATTACTAGAATGTATGAAGTTACAAAAGGCACACTTAAAATAGATGGTGTTAATGTGAATGCTATTAATACACATCAGTTAAGAAAAGAAATTGGGTATGTTCAACAAGATGTATTCCTTTTCAGCGATACTATAGAAAATAATATTCGATTTGGAGTTGAAGCTAGTACCACTTTAGAAGAAGTGAAAAAAGCAGCACAAACCGCGCATGTTTTAAATGAAATTAACCATTTACCAAAACAATTTGATACACTTATTGGAGAAAGAGGTACTACTTTGAGCGGGGGCCAAAAACAAAGAGTGGCTATAGCACGAGCTATATTAAAAAAGCCAAATATTTATATTTTCGATGACTGTCTTAGTGCGGTGGATGCTAATACGGAACAAATCATTTTGTCTAATTTAAAATCCTATATTCAAAACAAAACTGCAATTTTTATCACTCATAGAATATTTTATAGTTTCCAGTTTGATATTATTATATATTTGGAGGATGGAAAGATTGCTGACATG
>CAZWTV010000048.1:0-13043 GCA_964637225.1 uncultured Sediminibacterium sp. | reverse complement strand
GGCGCAGGCCAAATACAAGTAGGATGTAAAATTTTTGCGCCAACGTAGGCCAACTCGGCTGCTTCAGCAAAACTCAATTGCTCAATGGCTACTGTTTTATCTACTACCCTAGGATCATTATTGTGCATGCCATCAATATCGGTCCATATTTCACAAACACTGGCTTTTACGGCAGCTGCTATTAAAGAGGCAGTATAATCGCTACCTCCTCTTTTTAAATTATCTACCTCTGCTCTACTATTTCTACAGATATAACCTTGAGTTATAAATAATTTTTTACCTGAGTGTTGCCCTAAAACTATTTTAATTTTTGATTGAATAGCTGCAAGATCTGGTTCATCATTCGCATCTAATTGCATAAACTCCAATGCAGGTATTAATGCGTGTTCAATTTTTTCTTGCTCTAAATACAAAGAAAATAATTTAGTGCTCATTAATTCGCCTTGTGCTAAAATATCTTTGTTTAAAGCATCACTTAAAGAAATTTTTTGTGTTATATTTAAAAATTCAAAATGTTCAGAAATCACTTTATTCGCTTTCTCTCTAATAAGTTCGTCCTTTAATAATTCTACAATAAAAGAGCGGTATTGTTTTTCTAAAATGGAAATTTTTTCAGCGGCATTTTGTTTCTGTGTAGAAGCCAAGGCAGCACTAATTTCTACCAATGCATTTGTTGTTCCACTCAATGCACTTAATACAACAATAGTGGGTTCTTCAGTTCTAGTTATTAATTGAGATACTTGATGCATTCTCTCAGGCTTACCTACACTTGTACCCCCAAATTTCATTATGACCATAACTCTTTTTTTTGGAGAGCAAAGTTAAATGAGCCTAATGAAATATATTCGATATTTCAACAGTAATTTGAAAATGTTTTGCAAACAAATGTTAGTGCAAAATTAGAATGGAAGATCGTCAACTGGCGCATCATCTTGATTAGGTGTAGCTACTGGTGAATAAGCACCACCTGCATTTTGTTCAGAGGAGGAAGTTCCACTAGACTTAGCACCCAATAATTGAACTGAAGCTATTCTTAAAGTTAAAGAAGCTCCATTTCTACCATCGGAAGTAGTATAAGATCTTACATCAGGAGTTCCTTCAACATATACCTGTGTACCTTTCTTTAAGTAAGGAGCGACAGCAGTTCTATCAGTCCAATAGGAACAATCCACCCAAGTAGTTCTGTCTTTTTGATTGCCTTGTGCATCTTTATAACGTTCTGTATGAGCCACATTAAAATTAATCACCGTTTTTCCGTTAACATTGTTAACCACTGCGTCTTTACCTAGATTTCCGATTACTTGTAATTTTATCATTTTCTTTTATTTTATCATTAAAGTGAAGGTAGTATTTTTTAGAATTTTAGGCTGCTTTGACCTACTCATTTTATGAACATTCTGCGATTTAACAAAGATGATTTACTTTTGTGCCAAGCCAACTTTTAACTGGCCAAACACTATGAGCAAGAAAGCAAAGGTTTTAGTAGCCATGAGCGGTGGTATTGATAGTACAGTTGCCGCATTAATGTTACATAAAGAAGGCTACGAAGTAATAGGCATAACAATGAAAACCTGGGACTATGCCACAAGTAATGCCAAAGGAAAAGAAACAGGCTGTTGCAATATAGACTCATTTAATGATGCTCGATTAGCTGCTGTCAATAACGGATTTCCCCACTTCATTTTAGACATTAGAGAAGAGTTCGGTGATTTTGTCATTGAAAATTTTGTAGATGAATATTTAGCGGGCCGAACACCCAATCCTTGTGTAATGTGCAATACACATATTAAATGGAGAGCATTATTAAAAAGAGCAGATGCTTTAGGATGTGAATACATTGCCACTGGGCATTATGCTAAAGTTAGACAACATACCAATGGTCGTTATGTAATTTCTAAAGGACTAGATGCTACTAAAGACCAGAGCTATGTTTTATGGGGTGTCGACCAAAATTTATTAAGTCGAACTATTTTACCTCTTGGAGGTATGCATAAAAAAGATATCAAACAATTGGCAATTGATTGGGGCTATCCAGAACTCGCTAAAAAAAGTGAGAGTTATGAAATTTGCTTTGTGCCAGATAATGACTACAGAGGTTTTTTAAAAAGGCGTGTACCTGGTTTAGAGGAAAAAGTAAATGGAGGCTGGTTTGTGGATGCTCAAGGAAAAAAATTAGGCAAACATAAAGGTTATCCATTTTATACCATTGGTCAAAGAAAAGGTTTAGAAATTGCATTTGGAAAACCTATATATGTTACTTCAATCGATCCAGTGAATAATATTGTAGTACTTGGAGAAGAAAATGAATTAGAACAAAATGATATGTTAGTGAGTAGTTTAAATTGGATCAAATATGACTCTATTCAAGAACCCATGGAATTAATGGCTAAGATTAGATACAAAGATGACGGTGCTTTATGTACATTATCAAACACTGAAAAAGGGGTGCAAGCTAGATTCTATGAAAATGTTAAAAGTATTGCACCTGGACAAAGTGCTGTATTCTATGAAGGTGACGATGTAGTGGCAGGAGGTATTATTCAGAGTGGTCAATTATTTTCAAAATCTTAATTTTGAACTTTTTGAAGTAAGGCTCCAAATAGCGTATCTGCTTTTTTATCATAGCCTATAAAATATTTTTGTTCCACTAATTTAAATTTTCCACTTTCCAATAATTTATTTACTTGGTCCTCATTTTCATTTTTATAAACAGAACAAGTAGCTACTAGCAAATAACCATAGAGTTTTATGGCAGGTACTAAATGAAGTAAAATTGTTTCTTGCAAATTTGTCATTTTCACTAATTGGTCTTGCTTGAAAGATTGTAAATTTTCTGGAGTTCTTCCCCAAGTTCCAGATCCTGAACAAGGTAAATCTGCAAAAATTAAGTCAAACTGTTTTTTTATTATAAAAGATTTTGTGATATCAACTACTTGCAAGGAAGCAGGTTGAATGCCTGCTTCTTTTAATCTTTTGGCAGCATTGATTAATATACTATCCCTTCTATCTGAAATATGCAGTTGCACTGCATTGATAGTGTCTTTTATTAATATTGATTTTCCCCCACTGGCAGCACAAGCATCCCAAACTACCATGGGTTGTTCATGGGTGGGTATTAATTCTAATAAAGAAGCAAATGCTTGCGAATTAATATCTTGAATCACTGCTTCTTTATTCAATTGTAAAACTTTTTGAACACCACTTGAGTTAGGCAATGCAAATGCCATGGTACCTATAGGTTCAAACAATAAAGCAGCTTTTGTTAAGCTAGCTTGAACTATTTCTTTTTTACCCGGCCTTGCTCTAATGAACAATAAAGGTTGTTCTAAATGTGAACGAATAAATGCAGGTATATCTATAGCATTAGAAATATATTCCTGTAACGGAAATGCAGCACTTAAATTTCTAAAATAAGCATAACAATTCTCACTTATTGCTTTACGGTCCTTACTTCCATGTTTTTTATTGGCAGCAAAATAAGTTTTTAAATAAAGAGCAAAGGGAGTGGGACCCTGATACCCTCGCACTAAATTTTCTGCAATTATTTTATGGGTGTTATGGTATTTATCAATGGTCATTTAAAGTGTCATTATAAAATATAGAAAAGAGGCACCCCTAAAATAAAGAGGCATCCCTAAAATTTTGAAAAGCAAATATCAGTTTAAATGTGCTAAATAAAGCCTTAAAACAAAGATGGAATTACAGGAAAGAAGCTTTTCAAACTTTTAAATAAAATATTGATAATCATTAATTTATATGGACATAAGGTTTTTTTCGATTTTAATTTTAATTATTAGTTCAAGTAGCTTACCTTTGCCCTCCCAGAAAATTAAAAAATACATGGCAAATCATTCGGCTACCAAAAAGGATATTAGACAAGCTAATTCACGTCGCGATAGAAATCGTTATTATGGCAAAACCACTCGTAACGCCATTCGCGAATTAAAAGTTGTAGACAACCAAAAAGTGTACGATGAGAAGCTACCTAATATTATTTCTCAAATTGATAAATTAGCTAAGCGAGGTATTATACACAAGAACAAAGCTGCTAATTTAAAAAGTAAATTAGCCAAACATACTGTTAGTAAAGCAACAGCTTAAAATAATTAATATATCAAGTTATAGTTGACACTATTCCATTAAAGATATTTCACCCATCCCGCTCAGATCATTCAGAGCGGGATTTTTTTTATGTATCTTCGCTACATGACTGAAAAAATTCTTATACTAGACTTCGGAAGTCAATATACTCAATTAATAGCTAGAGCAGTAAGAGAGGCCAATGTGTATTGTGAAATCAAACCCTTCAACGCTACCATTGAATTTGATAGCTCATTAAAGGGCGTAATTTTAAGTGGCTCACCTGCTAGTGTAAATGAAACCGATGCCCCTAATGTTAATATAGAAGCCATTATTGAAAAATTACCCCTACTGACCATTTGTTATGGAGCTCAATTAAGTGCAAAGAACTTTGGAGGAAAAGTAGAAAAATCAAATAAAAGGGAATACGGACGAGCACAATTAAGAATTCAAAAAGAGGATATAATTTTCAAAGGAATACAAAATAACAGTCAAGTATGGATGAGCCATAGTGATTCCATTACACAATTACCGGCCCATTTTGAAATTTTAGCAGATACGGATAGTATTCCAGTTGCCGCCTTTAGAAAAATAAAGGAAAATGGCCACAGCCTTCACGGATTTCAATTTCATCCTGAAGTTTATCATTCTTCAGAAGGAAAAAAAATGATTCACAACTTTTTGGTGTGTATTTGTGGATGTTCTCAAAATTGGACCCCCTCATCATTTGTACAAGAAACAGTTGATACACTCAAAGCTCAAATTGGAGATAGTCATGTAATCATGGCCCTGAGTGGAGGAGTTGATAGCACTGTTGCCGCTACCCTCATACATAAAGCCATTGGAAACCGACTTCATGGAATATTTGTCGATAATGGCTTACTTAGAAAAAATGAATTCCAAAACGTTTTAGATATATACAAGAACCTAGGATTAAATGTTAAAGGTATAGATGCAATAGACATGTTTTATACTGCACTGGCTGGGGTTGCAGAACCAGAAAAGAAAAGAAAAATAATTGGAAAACTTTTTATAGATGTATTTCAAACAGAAGCCTCTAAAATTTTGGAAGCCAAATTTTTAGGCCAAGGAACAATATATCCAGATGTCATAGAAAGTGTGAGTGTTCATGGACCTTCTCAAACCATAAAATCTCATCACAATGTTGGTGGTTTACCAGACACCATGAAGCTTCAATTGGTAGAGCCCCTAAGGTATTTATTCAAAGATGAGGTTAGAAAAGTAGGACTTGAACTTGGCATTCCTGCCGACTTAATAAACCGACATCCTTTCCCAGGTCCAGGACTCGCAATTCGAATTTTAGGCGAAATAAACAAGGATAAAGTAGCTCTTTTGCAGCAAGCCGATCATGTCTATATTAAGGCTTTAAAAGACTTCAACTTGTATTCAAAAGTTTGGCAGGCTGGCACCATTTTACTACCAGTAAAAAGCGTAGGTGTTATGGGAGATGAAAGAACCTATGAATATACTGTTGCCCTAAGAGCAGTTACTTCAGTAGATGGTATGACAGCCGATTGGGCTCATTTACCTTACGATTTTTTAGCCCATGTAAGTAATGCTATTATTAATGAAGTAAGAGGAATAAATAGAGTTGTTTATGATATAAGCTCTAAACCACCTGCTACTATTGAATGGGAATAGAAGTTTAGTTTAACTTTTGTTTTAAGCTTCTAATTTGATCCTGCAAATTATTCACTACTCCCGCTAGTTGATCTACATTCCACATAGGTTGCGCACTTGCTTTATGAATAATATAAACTGCTTTCCATATTTCTACAATATCGGTAGCATTTACTTGATAGGGTTCATATAATGGATTGTCACTAAGAAGCGTAAGTTTATCTTTTCCATCATTAGTATTATCATCGTTGGTTATGATACGTTTATACACTACTCCATCGGAATTAGATACTACTATGTAAGTATTACTATTTTTAACTTCTTTGAAGGAACTCACTTTCTCACCTACAATTACACTACCACTTGGAGTAGGCAACATACTATCCCCCACTATTTCAAAAGCACGATAGTCACCAGGAGCTAACATTGGTAAAGTGAAAGTATTTAATTCGTCAATGAATTCTGGGTCGGCATAGCCTGCTAAATATCCTGCCGCTGCTTTAACAGGAACAAAAGGAACTATTGGTGCAGTTGATTTTGATTTATCTGTTTTTAGTGCTCTTCTACGTTCTAAATAATGATTCTTTGAATTCATTGAAGAATTATTAGAAGAATTATTCAAAGCACTTTCTTCATTTACATCTAAAGCATTTTCTAAGGAAAGATCCTGAAACAAAAACTGCTCTAAACTAATAGAGAACAAAGCACATATTGACTCCATCACTTCTAACCTGGGTTCAGCACGCTCTTCTTCATAAGCACCCACCAAAGAACGCTTAATGTGTAGTTGATTAGCCATTTCTTCTTGTGTCCATTCACGCTTTTTTCTAATGAATTTTAAATTTTTTCCTGCGTATGACATAACTAATAATTTTAGTGCAATTTACTAATTTATTTAGTATTACCAAATTTTTTTAGCATTTTCTTTATTTTGTTCCAAGTGCCTATCTTGGTAACTTGCAGTATGGCCAAGGTAAAAAATGAAAAACCGGTTATTCTCATAACCAATGATGATAGTATCAACGCCCCTGGTATTAAAGCACTTGTAGAAGCTGTCAAGGATCTAGGTAAGGTGGTAGTAGTGGCCCCAGATAAACCCCAAAGTGGAATGGGTCATGCTATTACGCTTGGGCATCATTTGAGATTACAAAAAGCTTTTATAGTAGAAGGGGTAGAAGCATATAGTTGCAGCGGCACTCCTGTAGATTGTGTAAAATTAGCAGTGGATAAAGTTTTACATCAGAAACCCACCATTTGCTTAAGTGGCATTAATCATGGAGCGAATCATTCAATTAATGTAATATATTCTGGAACCATGTCTGCGGCCCTAGAAGCCTCAATTGAAAGTATACCAAGTATTGGATTTAGTCTTTTAGATTTAAGTATAAATGCCGATTTCACTGCCGCAAAAAATTATGCAAGCATTATTGTCAAAAAATTACTTGCCGATAAAAATTTAGATAAACATCTTTGTTTGAATGTAAATATTCCTAACGTAAGTACTCACTTAATAAAAGGGATCAAAATATGCAAACAGTCCTATGCGAAATATGATGAAAAGTTTGTAGAAAGAACAGATCCACACGGAAAAAAATATTATTGGCTCACTGGCGAATTTGTGAATTTTGATAAATCAAAAGAAACCGATGTTTGGGCTTTAAAAAATAATTACGTAAGTGTGGTGCCTGTTCAATTTGATCTCACACATCATCAATTAAAAGAGAAGCTTTCTAAAAAATGGAAATGGTAAGTTTAAAGAAAAAGGATGCAAACAGATAATTATATTTTAGGTGTTTTAATAGGTTTACTACTACCTTTTATAGGATTTATAGGATTCTATCAATTTAAATTTAGTTTATTTAGTTTTCAAGAATTTTTAGAATTACTCAATGAGCAAAAGTCAATACTCTCTGCAATGATTAGTATTTCATTACTCATCAATGGTGCGGTACTAACTTATTTTTTTCAAAAACAAAAAGATAAAATTTCTAAAGGAATATTCTTCACAACTTGTATTTACGCAATTATAGCCATTGCGTGTAAATGGTTTTTATAAATGAAATATTATATCATTGCTGGTGAAGCCAGTGGAGATTTGCATGGAGCCAACTTAATACAATCAATTAAGTCCATGGACCAGCATGCACTCATTCAGTGTTGGGGCGGCGATGCAATGCAAGCAGCAGGAGCTCATCTTGTGAAACATTATAGAGACCTTGCCTTTATGGGCTTTACTGAAGTTCTATTCAACCTAACTACTATTTTAAGAAATATTCGTTTTTGTAAAAAAGATATTAAAGCCTTTGCTCCTGATGTACTTATTTGTATTGATTATCCAGGATTTAATTTAAGAATAGCTAAATGGGCAAAGTTAGAAAAAATTAAAGTGATTTACTTTATTGCACCACAGGTATGGGCTTGGAAAGAGAATAGAGTTCCTGCTATGAGAGCAAGTATTGATAAATTATTATGCATATTACCTTTTGAAAAAAAATATTTTAAAGACAGATGGGATTGGGAAGTGGACTATGTGGGACATCCCTTAATGCAGGTCATCGAAGATCAAAAAAATTTAAAACACCCAATTGCTAAATGGGAAGGTCAAAATATGATAGCACTCCTACCCGGAAGCAGAAAGCAAGAAATTGAGAAGAAACTACCCCTTATGTTAAGCGTTGCTATCCATTTTCCAGCCTATCAATTTGTGGTTGCTCAAGCTCCTGGTATAAATGATGAATGGTTTAAAAGTTTAATAAACCCACAGTTAAATGTATCTATTGTTAAGTCGAATACCTATGCCTTATTACAACATAGCATAGCAGCTTTGGTAGCTAGTGGTACCGCCACTTTAGAAACGGCTTTATTCAATGTACCCCAGGTGGTATGTTACAAAGGAAGCCCCATTACTTTTGCACTTGCTAAATTTTTTGTAAAAATTAAGTTTATAGCACTTGTAAATTTAATTATGGAAAAAGAAGTAGTAAAAGAATTAATTCAGGAGGAATTAAATGAAAAAAACTTAGTGGTTGAACTTTCGAAACTATTAGAAGATAGTCAAACACAAAATCAAATGAAGGCCGACTATGCTGCCTTAAAAGAAATATTAATGACAGGTGAAAAAGCTACCGATGTGGCCGCTGGAATAATTATGGAGACGATTCAAAAAAAATAAGCCCCTCTATGAATTATTTATTTTAAAAACCTATATAGCATTACTAAAAGTGCTAATATAAACATCAATAAAGAAATGCGATTCATACCATGCATTGCTTTCATCATAGAAGTTCTTTCTTCCTTGGGATCTCTTTTAACTAAAAATAAATACTCTCCAATTTGTCTTAAGAATTTCTTCATCTCTTTTTTTTATTTAATAAATATACATGAGATTTCATTAATTTTTTCGATGTAACCAGGCTTTAAGATGAGAGGTAATTTGAGCCGATTCAATAATAAAACCATCGTGACCATAAGTGGAATCAATGGCCACTAAAGTGGCATTGGGCATATGCTGCTCCATAAAACGTTGTTCATCTAAAGGACATAATATATCACTATTGATACCCATGATAAAAGTAGGTGTGTGCATAGTACCTAAAGTTTTAATCAAATCACCGCCTCTTTTACGAGCTAAATGATGACTATCCATAGATTTTGTAAGCAACCAATAACTATAAGCATTAAATCGATTCACCAATTTATCACCTTGGTAATTGATATAAGAGGATGCTTTGAAATTGTCAATTTTTTCCGGATCCTCATCTGTTTGTTTCTCTTGATAAATTCCATAATTACGATAAGTTAACATACCAATGGCTCTCGCGGCTTTCAATCCCTTGGCCCCTGCTTGGGCAATGGGCTGTTTCCAGGTACAGTCTGCTTCAATAGCTAAACGTTGAGCCGTATGCACTGCAACACCCCAAGCACTCTCAGAGGCTGAAGTTGCAATCAGAAACATTTGTTTAATTACCATGGGTTCCATGATGGCCCATTCTAATGCTTGATATCCCCCCATACTTCCGCCTAACAATAAATCTATAGAATCAATGTTTAAATGAGTTCTTAATAAGATATGCGCCTTCACCATGTCACGAATAGTAATAGTAGGAAAATGATCAAAACTAATATTGCTTTCTATGATTTGAGGACTTAAGGGACCAGTAGATCCATAACATGATCCAATTATATTTGCACAAACAATAAAATAATCAGTGGGGTTAATGAGTGCCCCCTCACCTACTAAACCCTTCCACCAATCTGCCGCATCTGAGCTAGCGGTTAAGGCATGGCAAACCCAAGCTACTTTCTTATTAGGGCTATAACTGCCATAGGTATGATAGGCAATAGTAAGACCAGGCAAGTTGACCCCCGATTCTAAGGTAAAAGCACTATGATATTGATAAAGCTTTGGCTCCATTTTTTCATATTCTAATGCAAAGTAACTATCTATTTGAATTACATTTGCATAAACAGGAGAATTTATATTTTAATATACTAACAATTATTATTTTATGGCAAGAATGATTGTGACAAGAATAAATGATGGATTCGCTTTTAATGCGGTGGATGAAGCCCATAACTCGATGAGGTTAGATATTCCTGTAGATCAAGGGGGGCACGGGACAGGACTCAGACCTATGCAAACTTTATTGAGTGCTTTAGGTGCCTGTAGTGGTGTAGATATTGTAATGATTTTAAATAAGCAAAAAGAAACCATAGATTTTTTTGAAATGGTTATTGAAGCAGAAAGAGAAAGTGGAAAAGAACCTTCTTTATGGAAAACTATTCATATCATTTTCAAATTCAAAGGAACCATGACTAAGGAAAAAGCAGAAAAAGCTTGTACATTGTCCATAGATAAATATTGTTCTGTTGCTGCCACATTAAGAGCAGCAGGTGCAACGATTACTTGGGAGGTAGCCATAGGATAAATTAGAATTAGCAAAAGCATTATAAATAATTTGTATGAAGCATGCACAATCAAAATTAATAAGATCTCAAATACCTAAAACTTCAGAAGCAGAACATGCAAGTCCTATGTATTTGACAAGTAGTTTTTGTTTTGATAATGCAGAAGCTATGCGTGCTGCTTTTGCCGATGAAACAGATGTCAATATTTATAGTCGATTCACGAATCCAAATGTGCAGGAATTTGTAGATCGTTTATGTATATTAGAAAATGCAGAGGCAGGATTTGCTACAGCTACTGGTATGAGTGCTGTATTTGGATCTTTTATGTCTTTATTAAAAAAAGGAGATCATCTTTTATCTTGTAATGCAATTTTTGGTAGTACGCATACTGTTATTTCAAAATACTTGCCCAAGTATGGAATAGATTTTAGCTATATAAGTACCAACGCTACCAGTGCAGCATGGGAATCGGCCATTACTCCACAAACTAAAATGATTTATATTGAAACTCCCACCAATCCTGGATTGGAAGTAATTGATATTGCCATGGTAAGTGCCATTGCCAAAAAACATAATATCATTTTGAATGTAGATAATTGTTTTGCAACACCTATTGGACAAACACCTATAGATTTAGGGGCTGATATAGTAATACATTCTGCCACCAAATGGATAGATGGACAAGGTCGCGTATTAGGAGGAGCCATTGTAGGACGCAAAGATTTAATACATGAAATTTATTTATTTTGTCGAGCGACGGGTCCTTCCCTTTCTCCATTCAATGCTTGGGTATTAAGTAAAAGTTTAGAAACATTAGAAGTGAGAATGGAAAGACATAGTAATAATGCATTGTATGTAGCGCAACAATTAGAAAGTCATTCAAAAATTAATTTTGTAAAATATCCTTTTTTAAGTTCACACCCACAACACGCCATTGCTAAAAAACAAATGAAAAACGGAGGAGGCATTGTTTGTTTTGAAATAAAAGGCGGTATTGAAGCAGGTCGTCAATTTTTAAACAATTTAAAAATGTTATCTCTGACGGCCAATTTAGGAGATACAAGAAGCATTGCTTCACACCCTGCAAGTACTACACATGCAAAACTTTCTGCTCAAGAACGTTCTGCTACTGGCATTAGCGATGGACTGATAAGAATTTCTATTGGGCTAGAACATAAAGAAGATATTCTAGCCGACATTGTACAAGCTTTGGGGGCTTAACTTCATTTTTTTCAGACAGTACGAGGCTCTTTTCCATTTTTTTGAGTAAATTGAATGTGCTTAAAATAACTCAAAATATGAAAACAAAAATTAGCGTAATGCTATCATCTATGATGTTCTTGCAATATTATATTTGGGGCGCTTGGTATGTAACTATGGGAACGTATATGGGTGAAATTTTAAAATCTACTGGACTCCATATTGGGGAAGCCTATAGTGCTGTTGCCATCGCTACTATTTTTAGTCCCTTTTTTGTAGGTATGATTGCAGATCGATTTTTTGCAGCTCAAAAAATTATGGGTGTTTTACATCTTTTAGGAGCTGCATTATTATTTTATGCAACAAAAGCTACCAATGATAATTTTTACTGGGTAATTTTAATATATGCATTAATGTATATGCCTACTATTGCTTTAAGTAATAGTGTGGCTTTTGCTCAAATGACCGATCCTGGGAAACAATTTCCTTGGATTCGCGTATTTGGTACTTTAGGATGGATTGCAGCTGGTATTGTAATTGGTCAGTTAGGCATAGAAAAAACTGCAGGAACATTTTATGTAGCTGCAGGGGTATCTGCTTTCGCAGGTTTATTAAGTTTTGCTCTACCCAATACACCCCCAAAAGCACAAGAAGAAAAAGTAACGATGAGTTCTATTTTAGGAACCGATGCTTTTGTTTTATTCAAATCAAGATCTTTTTTTATTTTCTTTGTATCTGCCATTTTAATTTGTATACCTCTTTCATTTTATTATGGATTTGCTAATCCGTTTTTAAATGAAATTGGTTTAGAAAATGCTGCTAGTAAAATGACCATGGGTCAAATGTCAGAAGCCTTATTCATTTTAGCTATTCCTTTTATGTTTAATAGAGTTGGTGTAAAAAATATGTTAATCTTAGGAATTGGTGCCTGGTTATTGCGTTATGTATTTTTTGCTTATGGTAATATGGATCATAGTTGGATGCTCTACGCAGGTATTATTTTACATGGTGTTTGTTACGACTTCTTTTTTGTTACAGGTTATATGTACACAGAAAAAAAAGCGGGTGAAAAAATAAAAAATGCAGCTCAGGGCTTGTTTACTTTTGCTACCTATGGAGTAGGCATGTATATAGGTACTTCATACAGTGGTCATGTAGTTGATCAATACAAAGTAGCTTCCACTGTAGAGAATGTCACCAAGCATCAATGGCAA
>CAZWTV010000047.1:0-13062 GCA_964637225.1 uncultured Sediminibacterium sp. | reverse complement strand
ATGCAATCTTTACAAAAAATAACAAGCAGGTTTGTTCCGCTTCGTATTGAAAACGTAGACACGGATCAAATCATACCTGCTCGTTTTTTGAAAGCCACTACTAAAGAAGGTTTTGGTAAAAATTTATTTCGAGATTGGAGATATGAGAACGACGATGAAACCCAACCCAAGGCCGACTTTGTTTTAAATCAAAGTAAATATAGCGGTGAAATTTTAGTAGCGGCAAAAAATTTTGGATGTGGTTCTTCTCGAGAACACGCTGCTTGGTCTATTCAAGACTATGGTTTTAAAGTTGTCGTATCAAGTTTTTTTGCTGACATATTTAAAAATAATGCTTTAAATAATGGCGTATTACCAGTAACAGTATCTGATAGTTTTTTACAAGCCATCTTTTCACAAGATTCAAAATCTACTTTAACTATTGATTTAGAACAACAAACTATTACCATAGATGCTACTAAACAAGTGGAAAGTTTTGATATTAATGCTTATAAAAAAACCTGTTTATTACATGGCTATGATGATATTGATTATTTATTAAGTATCCAAAAAGAGATTGAACAATTTGAATTAAATAATAGAAAAAATGAGAGATAAACCACAATCATAATGAAAAAGAAAATAGCAGTCATACTGGGAGATGGTATTGGTCCTGAAGTAACAGAGCAGTCAATTAAAGTATTGAATATAATTGCTCAACAATTCAAGCATGAATTTATTTATGAGCATGCTTTAATGGGCGCTATTGCCATTGATACAACAGGGAATCCTTTACCTGATGAAACTATTAAAATTTGTTTATCAAGTGATGCTATTTTATTTGGAGCCATTGGCGATCCTAAATATGATAATGATCCTAACGCCAAAGTGCGTCCTGAACAAGGTTTATTAAAACTTAGAAAAGAATTACAATTATTTGCCAATATTCGTCCAGTTAAAACATATGAGTCTTTACAACATCTCACTCCTTTAAAACCTAAAGTATTAGAAAATGTAGACTTTATTATTTTTAGAGAACTAACAGGAGGTATTTATTTTGGAGATAAAACCTTAAGTGCCGACGGTAAATTAGCCAGTGATCATTGTTCTTATTCAGCAGCTGAAATTGAACGTATTGCACATCTAGTTTTTCAATATGCACAAAAAAGAAGAAAAAAATTAACCCTGGTAGATAAAGCCAATGTTTTGGAAACCTCAAGACTATGGCGTAAAGTGGTACAAAAAATTGCTGGAGATTATAAAAATGTAAGTGTCGATTATTTATTTGTAGATAATGCAGCTATGCAAATAATTTTAAATCCAGCCCAATTCGATATTATATTAACAGAGAATTTATTTGGTGATATTATAAGTGATGAAGCTTCTGTTTTAGCAGGTTCATTAGGTATGTTGCCTTCTGCATCAATAGGAAATTCAGTAGCATTGTTTGAACCCATTCACGGATCTTATCCTCAAGCAAAAGGCAAAGATATTGCCAATCCAATGGGCTCTATTTTATCGGCAGCTATGTTACTTGATCATTTAGGTATGCAACAGGAAGCTCAATTAGTTAGAACTGCTGTAGACTGGTGTTTGACAAATAAATTTGTTTCCAAAGATATAGATGCATTAAATAGTTATAGTACTTCCGCTATTGGTGATTTAGTGTGTGAGTATATCGAAAAACAAGTTACAGGGGAAGGGCATATACATCACGAAAGACTTCATAAGTCTACTATTATCTAATACCTATTCTTACTCAGGTTAAGCGATAAAAGCTATTTACTTTAATCATTAACCTACAAAGAAAAAATTATGGAACTAAATAAATATTCAAAAACAATCACACTAGATCCCACTCAACCTGCTGCGCAAGCTATGTTTTATGGGATTGGACTCACCGACGCCGATTTACAAAAAGCGCAGGTAGGTGTGGTTAGTATGGGCTATGATGGTAATACGTGTAATATGCATTTGAATGCACTTGCAGCCGATATTAAAAAAAGTATTTGGGAGAATGATTTAGTGGGATTAACTTTTCATACAATTGGAGTTAGTGATGGTATGAGTAATGGTACCGATGGTATGCGTTATTCATTGGTAAGTAGAGATGTAATAGCAGATAGTATTGAAACTGTTTGCGGCGCACAATATTACGATGCACTCATTGCTGTTCCTGGATGTGATAAAAATATGCCAGGGTCTTTAATAGCTATGGGTAGATTAAATCGTCCTTCTATTATGATTTATGGAGGTACTATTGCACCAGGTCATTACAAAGGACAGGATTTAAATATTGTTTCTGCTTTTGAAGCCTTAGGTCAAAAAATTGCTGGTCAATTATCGGATACCGATTTCAAAGGAATTATACAACATGCATGTCCAGGGGCTGGCGCTTGTGGTGGTATGTATACTGCTAATACTATGGCATCTGCCATTGAAGCTTTGGGAATGAGTTTGCCTTATTCATCTTCTAATCCTGCACTGAGTGAAGAAAAACAAGCAGAATGTAAAGCTGCGGGAAAAGCCATTCGTTTATTATTAGAAAAAGATATTAAGCCCAGAGATATTATGACACGTAAAGCATTTGAAAATGCAGTAGCGGTAATTATGGTATTAGGTGGAAGTACGAATGCTGTTTTGCATATCATTGCTATGGCCAAAAGCGTGGGGGTTTCTTTTAATCAAGACGATTTTCAAAATATTAGTAATAAAATACCAGTGCTTGCCGATTTCAAACCATCAGGTAAATATTTAATGCAAGACTTACATAAATACGGTGGCGTACCTGCAGTTATGAAATATATGTTGGCTCAAGGTTGGTTACATCCCGATTGCTTAACGGTGACAGGAAAAACTCTTGCAGAAAATTTAGCAGAGGCACCCGATTTAGATTTTTCTAAACAAGATATTATTCATCCTAAAGAAAATCCAATTAAAGCAACTGGGCATCTACAAATATTATATGGCAATTTAGCGAGTGGTGGAAGTGTTGCAAAAATTTCAGGCAAAGAAGGAGATGTGTTTGAAGGACCTGCGCGCGTATTTGATGGAGAACAATCATTGATAGAAGGAATTCATTCAGGAAAAATTCAAAAAGGAGATGTAGTAGTCATTAAAAATGTAGGACCAGTGGGTGCGCCTGGAATGCCTGAAATGTTAAAACCAACTTCTGCAATTATTGGTGCAGGCTTAGGCAAATCGGTGGCACTTATTACCGATGGTCGTTTTAGTGGAGGTACACATGGTTTTGTAGTTGGGCATATTACACCTGAAGCCTATAAAGGGGGACTTATTGGACTGGTAGAAGACAATGATATTATTGAACTAAATGTACCTCAACGTACCATGACATTAAAAGTCGATGAAGCTACTATTGCTCAAAGAAGAGCTGCTTATGTGCAGCCTGCCTTAAAAGCAAGTAGTGGAATTTTATGGAAATATGCACAATTAGTTAAAGACGCAAGTGAAGGTTGTGTGACCGATCAGTTATAAAAATATGAGTATGGCAACAAAAAAATTATCAGGGGCACAAGCAGTTTTAGAAGCTTGTATTGCAGAGGGAGCTGAAACTATATTTGGTTATCCAGGTGGTGCTATCATGCCTATCTATGATGCATTGTATGATTATCATGCTCAACTAAAACATATTTTAGTAAGACACGAACAAGGTGGTATTCATGCTGGGCAAGGCTATGCACGTACATCTGGTAAAGTGGGTGTGGTCTTTGCTACTAGCGGACCAGGTGCTACCAATTTAGTAACGGGACTTGCCGATGCTATGATAGATAGTACACCCCTTGTATGTATTACTGGACAAGTCTTTGCACATTTATTAGGTACCGATGCATTTCAAGAAACAGATATTATTAATATTACCATGCCGGTTACCAAGTGGAATTATCAAATAACCGATGCTACAGAAATTCCAGGCATTTTAGCTAAAGCATTTTATTTAGCTAGAAGTGGAAGACCCGGTCCTGTGTTAATTGATATTTCTAAAAATGCACAAATACAATTATTCGATTACGAAGGGTATACTCCTTGTCATCATATAAGAAGTTATAGACCTAAGCCTGTCATAAGAAAAAATTATATCGACGAAGCAGTGGCTTTAATTAACAATGCTAAAAAGCCTTTAGTCATTTTTGGACAAGGTGTTATTTTAGGAAAAGCAGAGAAAGAGTTTAAAAACTTTATAGAAAAATCTGGTATGCCCGCAGCTTGGACCATCTTAGGTTTGAGCGCCCTTCCTACTCATCATCCACAAAATGTAGGTATGTTAGGTATGCATGGAAATTATGGTCCTAATGTTTTAACGAATGAGTGCGATGTTTTAATTGCAGTGGGTATGCGTTTCGATGATCGTGTAACTGGAAGATTAGATAAATATGCAAAACAAGCTAAAATAATTCATCTAGATATTGATCCTGCTGAAATAGATAAAAATGTGAAAGCACATGTAGGGGTATGGGGAGATTGTAAAGAAACATTACCCTTACTTACTTTAGGCTTACAAGAAAAAAATAGAACTGAATGGTTAAATGTTTTTAAAGAGTATGCACAAAAAGAATTTGATGAATGTATAAAAAATGAAATTTATCCTACTACAGAAGAAATGACTATGGGAGAAGTTATTCGTATTGTGAATGAAACTACCCAAGGTAATGCAGTAATTGTTACAGATGTGGGTCAGCATCAAATGGTGGCTTGCAGATATGCTACATTCAATGAAACAAGATCCAATGTAACATCGGGGGGACTCGGCACCATGGGTTTTGCATTACCTGCAGCAATAGGTGCAAAATTTGGAAGTCCCCATAGAACCGTAATTGCGGTAATAGGTGATGGTGGAGTACAAATGACCATTCAAGAATTAGGTACTATTATGCAAACAGGCGTAGAGGTTAAAATAATAATTTTAAACAATCAATTTTTAGGAATGGTGCGTCAATGGCAGCAGCTATTTAATGATAAACGTTATTCTTTTGTAGATATTCAAAGTCCCAATTATATTATGATAGCTAATGCTTACGGTATTGATGGCGCTAAGGTAGATAAGCGTAAAAATTTAGTGAAAGCTATTGAAACAATGCTAGCACATAAGGGTTCTTATTTACTAGAAGTAATGGTGGGCAAGGAAAATAATGTATTTCCAATGGTACCACAAGGTTGTAGCGTTTCTGAAATTAGACTGAAGTAGTAGTAAAATATAATAGAACTAATAAATTAAAGATTTAAAACTATGGATACAAACACTGAAAAGCAAGAATACACTATTACAGTGTATACTGAAAATCAAGTAGGGTTGTTGAATCGTATTGCCATTATTTTTTCAAGAAGAAAAATTAATGTTGAAAGTTTAAATACTTCTCCTTCTGAAATTGCCGGTATTCACCGATTCACCATAGTTGTGATGGAGTCTCGTGATGTGGTTATGAAAATTGTTAGACAAATTGAAAAACAAGTGGAAGTACTAAAAGCTTATTTTAATACTTGCGATGAAATTGTTTGGCAAGAGCTGGCATTGTATAAGGTTTTATCTGAAGAAATTACAGAGAAAGTAAAAGTAGAACGTTTATTAAGAGAGTATGGTGCGCGCGCAGTAGCTATTAGAAAAGACTTTATTGTATTTGAAACAACAGGACACAGAGAAGAGACTAATAAATTAATGAAAGCATTAGAGCCTCTTGGCCTGATAGAGTTTGTGCGCAGTGCTAGAGTTGCTATTATTAAGCAGAGCAGTGGTTTTCATGAAAAGTTAAAAGATTTTGAAAACAGAGAACCCAGCGAGGAAGTCATAGAAAATGAGTACTTAGGAAAAAGAGAAACTGTATTCACTATGTAAATTTTTAAATAGAAGTACTCTAAAAATAAAATTTAAAACTTAAACATAAATTAATATAAATTCATTCAGTAAAATTTAAACAATTATTCAAATGGCAAAGTTAAATTTCGGAGGTACAGAAGAAAATGTTGTAACACGCGAAGAGTTTCCACTAGCAAAAGCACAAGCAGTTTTAAAAAATGAAACCATTGCAGTTATTGGTTATGGCGTTCAAGGTCCTGGACAAGCATTGAACCAAAAAGAAAATGGAATAAATGTAATTGTAGGACAAAGAAAAAATTCAAAAAGCTGGGATAAAGCAATTGCAGATGGTTTTGTACCAGGCACTAGTTTATTTGAAATAGAAGAAGCACTTCAAAAAGGAACTATTATATGTTATTTATTAAGTGACGCTGCACAAATTGCCATGTGGCCTACCGTGAAAAAATATTTAACACCCGGTAAAGCCTTATATTTTTCACATGGTTTTGGTATTACATTTAATGAACAAACCGGTATTATACCCCCAACGGATGTAGATGTATTTTTAGTGGCTCCCAAGGGTTCTGGTACTTCTTTAAGAAGAATGTTCTTACAGGGGCGTGGACTTAATAGTAGTTTTGCTATTTTCCAAGATGCTACTGGTAAGGCTTGGGACAGGGTTATTTCATTGGGAATTGCCATTGGATCGGGGTATTTATTTGAAACCGATTTCAAAAAAGAAGTTTTTTCTGATTTAACTGGAGAAAGAGGCACTTTAATGGGTGCAATTCAAGGTATATTTGCAGCCCAATATGAAGTATTGCGCAAAAATGGACATAGCCCTTCTGAATCATTTAATGAAACAGTAGAAGAATTAACACAATCATTAATGCCATTGGTTGCAGAGAATGGAATGGATTGGATGTATGCTAACTGTTCTACAACTGCACAAAGAGGTGCTTTAGATTGGTGGAAAAAATTTCGCGATGCAACTATGCCTGTGTTTAGCGACTTATATAATAGTGTTGCTACGGGAAAAGAGTCGGCTCGTTCGATTGATTTAAATAGTAAGGCCGATTACCGTGACAAGCTAGAAATAGAGTTAGCTGAATTACGTAATAGTGAAATGTGGCAAGCGGGAAGAACAGTAAGAAGCTTAAGACCAGAAAACCAAACTGGTAAATAGAAACTAATAAATTGAAAAGTGACAAAGTATGAGTGAAGCAAAGAAATTAAATAAACCTACACTTAATATTGATGCAGCTTACAAAAGATTGAAGCCTGTGGTAACTCATACTCCGCTTCAGTTCAATGCTAACCTGTCTCGTAAATATGGATGTAATGTTTATTTAAAAAGAGAAGACTTACAAATTGTACGTTCTTATAAATTAAGAGGTGCGTATAATATGATGAGTCAACTTCCCCAGGACTTATTAGCCAAAGGCGTGGTTTGCGCAAGTGCAGGAAATCATGCACAGGGCTTTGCTTACAGTTGTAAAAAATTAGGAGTGAAAGGTGTTGTATTTATGCCTATACCCTCCCCTCAACAAAAAGTAAACCAAACAAAAATGTTTGGGGACGAATTTGTAGAAGTCAAATTAGTGGGAGATACTTTTGACGATACTGCTGTTGCTGCTAAGGCATATACTTTAGAACATGGAATGACTTTCATTCCTCCTTTCGATCATGTATCTATTATTGAAGGTCAGGCTACAGTGGGTGTTGAAATATTAGAAGACATAGTTCATTTTACTAAAGATCCAATTGATTATTTATTTGTTCCAGTGGGAGGAGGAGGATTAAGTGCCGGCGTGGGTACTTATTTTAAACAAAATGCTGCCTCTACAAAAATTATAGGATTAGAACCAGAAGGGGCACCCAGTATGTTCTGGGCTTTAAAATCGGGAGAGCCAGTTGAATTAGAAAATATAGACAAATTTGTCGACGGTGCTTCAGTAAAAAGAGTAGGTGATATTACATTTTCTTTTTGTAAAGAGGCACTAGATGATATGCACTTAGTTCCAGAAGGAAAAATTTGTACTGCTATATTACAAATGTATAATGAAGAAGCTATTGTAGTGGAACCTGCTGGAGCTATGTCTGTTGCGGCTTTGGATCATTATGCCGATAAAATAAAAGGACATACTATAGTTTGTATTGTTAGTGGAGGCAATAACGATATAGCTCGAATGCAAGAAATAAAAGAACGCTCCTTAACTTATGAGGGGTTGAAGCATTATTTTTTAATTCGCTTTGCTCAAAGACCAGGTTCATTGAAAGAGTTTGTTAATAAGGTTCTAGGCCCTTATGATGATATCACAAGATTTGAATACGTACAAAAAGATAATAAAGAAGCAGGTCCTGCTTTAGTGGGAATAGAATTAAGGTCTAATAAAGATCATATAACTCTTATAGAAAATATGAAAAAGTTTCAAATTGATTATGATGAAATAAGTAAGGATGATAATATTTATGGGTACTTAATATAGAATTTACAGGTTATCGAAAATATTAAAGAGTTATGCAGGTTTTAAAATTTGGAGGAAGTTCAGTAGGTAGTGTAGAGGCTATTCAGCAAATGGCAACCATTGTCACTAAAGCTATTCAGAAAGAAAGAACCCTTTTGGTAATTTCTGCTATGAGTGGTGTGACCGATGAGTTATTAATGTTGGCTCAAACTGCAGCTCAAGGAAATGCCGCTTATAAAACTATTATTGAGCATATTGAAAAAAAACATTTAGAAGCGGTACGAGAATTGCTGCCTATTCAAAAGCAAACAGCAACTTTAAGTTTAGTTAAACAATGTATCAATGAATTAGAAAGTAATTGTGAGGGTTTATTTATGCTTAAAGAATTATCTATGCGTATGCAGGATAAAATAATTAGCTATGGTGAAATTTTATCTAGTAAAATAATTTCTGCATGTTTCGATGCCAAACAAATTCAACACCAATGGGTAGATGCTAGAAATTTAATTAAAACCAATGCTCATTATTCAAATGCAGTAGTAGATACAACTTTAAGCTATTCTCTTATTACTTCCTATTTTAAAGCTCCTGAAAATAATTTTAATTTATTTATAACCCCAGGTTTTATTGCCTCAGATGTAGAAGAGAATACTACTACTTTAGGTAGAGGTGGTTCCGATTATACCGCTGCCATTTTTGCTGCTGCAACAGATGCAAAAGTTTTAGAAATTTGGACCGACGTGAGTGGTATGATGACTGCCGATCCTCGAATGGTTCATAATGCAAAAGAAATTCCAGAAATATCTTATCAAGAAGCTATGGAATTATCTCATTTTGGAGCCAAAGTTATTTATCCTCCAACCATTCAACCGGTGATGCAAAAAAATATTCCGGTATGGATTAAAAATACTTTTGATCCTGATCATGTTGGTACCATTATTAAAAATGATTCAGCATCTGATAATAGTTTTATTAGGGGCATCTCAAGTATAAAAGATATATGTTTACTTAGCTTGGAAGGAAGTGGTATGGTAGGTATTCCAGGTTTTTCTAAAAGATTATTTGATGCACTTGCTAAAAATCAAATTAATATTATATTAATTACACAAAGTTCTTCGGAACATTCTATTTGTGTAGGGGTAAATTTACAAGATGCCCATATTGCCAAGATAGCAGTAGATAAAGAGTTTACACAAGAAATTAATACACATAAGGTAGAACCTTTAATAATAGAAAAAGACGTTTCCATTTTAGCACTGGTCGGAGAGCAAATGAAAAGTCATCCGGGAGTTAGTGGTAAAATGTTTGGGGTATTAGGAAGAAATGGAATTAATGTAAGAGCTATTGCTCAAGGTTCTTCTGAGAAAAATATTTCTGCTGTCATAGCTACGCAAGATGTTCGTAAAGCTATTAACGTACTTCATGAAGAGTTTTTTGAAACTTCTTATAAACAAGTGAATGTATATATAGCAGGTGCTGGTAATGTGGGGGGTAAACTTATAGAACAAATAAAAAAACAAATACCTTATTTGCAAGCCACTTTACGCTTACAAATAAATATTGTAGGTATTGCCAATAGTAAAAAGCAATTATTAAATGTAGAAGGCATTGATTTAACTCAGTGGAGAGAGCAATTAGCGGTTGCGCCCGCAGGAGATATTACAACTTATGTAAACACTATTCTTAAAAATAATTTACGTAATAGTGTTTTTGTAGATGTTACGGCACATCCATCTGTATCTGATGTATATATGCAATTATTAGGTAAAGCGGTATCGGTAGTAGCATGTAATAAAATTGCTTGTTCTTCTTCTTATGAACATTATTCGAAATTAAAATCGTTGGCTAGAGAATTCAATGCTGCTTTTTTATTTGAAACAAATGTTGGATCTAGCTTACCCATTATTGGTACATTGAATGATTTAATTAGAAGTGGGGATGCTATAAATAAAATAGAAGCAGTATTATCGGGAACTTTAAATTATGTGTTTAATAATTATGATGGTACTATATCTTTTTCAAAAGTAGTGAGACAAGCACAGGCAGAAGGTTATACAGAACCCGATCCAAGATTAGATTTAGCTGGAACCGACGTAATGCGTAAAATAATGATACTTGCTAGAGAAGCTGGACATAAAATTGAAATGAGCGATATAGCCAACGAAGGTTTTTTACCTGCTAGTTGTTTTGAGGGAACTGTAGAAGATTTTTATGCTCAAATGGAAATACACGAACCTCATTTTAAAAAATTATTAGAAGCAGCAAATGCTAAGAATTGCAAATTAAAATTTGTAGCAAGTTTTACCATTGCAGATAATGGTAAGGGTAGTGCCAAAGTAGGACTTCAGCATATTGAATCAAGTTCCGATTTTTATCATTTATATGGTAAAGACAATTTAGTTTTATTTTATTCAATGCGTTATCCTGAATTACCCTTGGTGGTGAAAGGAGCAGGTGCGGGTGCCGATGTAACTGCCTCAGGTGTGTTTGCCGATATTATTAGAGCTGCTAGAGTGTAATAATTTTTTAAAATTGGTAAACTTTCTTTATGTTTTCAGAAAATCAATGGATAAAAATTAAAGCCCCTGCCACAGTAGCCAATATGGTTTGTGGATTTGATATTTTAGGCTTTGCTGTAAATAGTCCGTTTGATGAAATGGAAATGAGATGGATGAAGCGATCAGAAAATGAAGCAAGTATTTCTATTATTAATATAGACGATTATCAATTACCTACTGACCCAGAAAAAAATGTTGCAGGGGCTGCCTTATTTGCTTTTTTAGAAGATTTTGAACAAAAACAAGCAAGCGCAAACTTTAGAATAAAATTTGAAGTAAAAATTAATAAACTTATAAAACCTGGCAGTGGTGTAGGTTCCAGTGCTGCAAGTGCAGCGGGGGCGGTGATGGGTGCTAATTATTTGGTAGGGAATATTTTTTCAAAAGAAGATTTAGTTCGTTTTGCAATGAATGGTGAAAAGCTAGCTTCAGGTGTTAAGCATGCCGATAATATTGCTCCCTGTATATTTGGAGGAGTCACTTTAGTGAGATCTATATTTCCTTTAGAAATAGTTACACTTCCTTCTCCTACATTATATGTAACTATTGTACATCCTCAAATTGAAGTAAGAACCTCAGATGCAAGAAGTATCTTAAGACAAAAAATTTTATTAAAAGATGCTATTGTACAATGGGGAAATATTGCAGGACTGGTAGCAGGTTTAATGAAATCCGATTATGATTTAATTGGAAGATCGTTAGAAGATGTAATTATTGAGCCTGTTCGTTCTATTTTAATTCCTGGCTTTGATACTTTAAAACAAGCATGTAAAAGTGTGGGAGCATTAGGAGGTGGTATTTCAGGTTCTGGCCCCTCTTTATTTATGCTAAGTAAAACCAAAGACATAGCAACGGCTGTGGAATTTGAAATGAATCGTTTCTATACTGAAATGGGCTTAGCACATCATACTTATATTACAAGTATTAATTCGGCTGGAGTAGAAATTATAATTTAAATAAATTCTAATGCAGTATTATAGTTTATCAAAAAATTCCCCGAATGTAGACTTTAGAACAGCCACTATTACTGGTCAGGCACCAGACAAAGGATTATATTTTCCTAGTTCTATTCCAAAATGGACAGCTGAACAATTAGAAAGGTTTAAAACGTTAGATAAAGTTAGTCTTGCATTTGAGGTTATGAAACCTTATGTAGGTGGCAGTATTGACGATACCTCATTAAAAGAAATTTGTGCTCAGACCATTGATTTCGATTTTCCTTTAGTACCTATTACAGAAAATATATTATCACTTGAATTATTTCATGGCCCTACTTTGGCCTTTAAAGATGTAGGTGCAAGATTTATGAGTAGGTGCTTGGGTTATTTTTCTAAAGAGAAAAAATCTAATACTAAGCCTACTTACGTTTTAGTGGCTACTAGTGGAGATACAGGTGGAGCAGTAGCCAACGGGTTTTTAGGTATAGAAGCAGTGAATGTAATTATATTATACCCTAAGGGCAAAGTAAGTCCTATACAAGAATTACAATTAACTACCTGCGGACAAAACATAACAGCCTTGGAAGTAGAAGGAAGCTTTGACGATTGTCAAGCAATAGTGAAAGAAGCTTTTATGGATTTTGATTTAAAACAGCAGTATAATTTAACCTCGGCCAATTCAATAAATATAGCACGCTGGTTACCACAACAATTATACTATTTTTTCGCATGGCAGCATTGGGTTGCGAAATACCAAGACATGCATGGGAATTACCCACCTATGCATATTGTAGTGCCTAGTGGCAACTTTGGTAATATTTGCGCAGGCATGATGGCAAAGGCAAGTGGTTTACCCTTGGGACATTTTATAGCAGCATGTAATGCCAATGATGTGGTGACAAGATATTTAGCCACCGAAAAATATGAAATACATAAAGCAATAGCCACAGTGTCTAATGCAATGGATGTAGGCAACCCAAGTAATTTTGTACGCATACTTGAAATACTTGAAAATAATTACCCAGCTTTAACCAAGGCTTTATCTAGTTATAGTATTGACGATACTACCACCAAAGCCACTATTGCTAGCGTATATAAAACCAATAATTATACTTTAGATCCTCATGGAGCAGTAGCTTTTGCAGCAGCTGAAATATATTTAGCCAATTTAGAGAAAGCAAATACAAGCTCCAATGCATCATACCATAACAGTGCTATAATTTTAGAAACCGCGCACCCGGTAAAGTTTCCAGAAGTTGTAGAAGAAGCCATTGGGCAAACCATTGCCTTACCCGAGTCGGTTAAATTTT
>CAZWTV010000046.1:0-13087 GCA_964637225.1 uncultured Sediminibacterium sp. | reverse complement strand
GACTCAGCCTCCTAGCCACACTCGTATTGCAGATACACAAAAATGTTTGCGTGTGAGTGGTAAACACAACGACTTGGAAGAAGTAGGTGTTGACACTTATCATCATACCATGTTTGAAATGTTAGGCAATTGGAGCTTTGGAGATTATTTCAAAGAAGATGCCATTGCTTGGAGTTGGGAATTATTAACCAAAGTGTATGGCATCAACCCAGCAAAATTATATGTAACTGTTTTTGGAGGAGACCCTTCTGAAAACTTACCCGCCTCCACAGAAGCTTTGAAGCATTGGAAAAAATGGGTATCAGATGATAAAATTATTTACGGAAGTAAAAAAGATAATTTTTGGGAGATGGGTGATACAGGACCCTGTGGACCCTGTAGTGAAATTCATGTAGATATGAGATCTGATGAAGAAATTGCAAAAATACCTGGTCGCGAATTAGTAAATAAAGATCATCCTCAAGTCATTGAAATTTGGAATAATGTATTTATCCAATACAATAGAAAAAAAGATGGTAGTCTGGAGCCCCTTCCAAGTAAACATGTAGATACAGGAATGGGCTTTGAAAGATTAGTTCGTGTTATTCAAAATAAACAAAGTAATTACGACACTGATGTATTTACAGATACTATTGAAGTGGTTGAAAAAATTACTCATAAAAAATATGATTTCAGTGATACCAAAGAAGCCATAGCTTTTAGAGTCATCGCCGATCATATCCGAGCTATTGCCTTTACGATTGCCGATGGTCAGCTACCTTCCAATACGGGTGCAGGTTATGTTATTCGAAGAATTTTAAGAAGGGCTGTAAGGTATTATTATTCTTATTTAGATTATAAAAACCCCTTACTCTATCAATTAATGCCTCACTTGGCTAAACAATTTGAAAATGTATTTCCTGAACTAATCAAACAAAGAGACTTTGTAGCTAAAGTGGTAAAAGAAGAAGAAGAAGGTTTTTTACGAACACTGGAAAAGGGCTTAAAACGCATGGATGATATTATAAGTACACATGCAAAAAACAGTACTATTGAAGGTAAATTAGTTTTTGAACTATTTGATACATTCGGCTTTCCCATAGATTTAACAAGATTAATAGCCAGCGAAAATAATTTAGAAATAGATGAACCTGGATTTGAAATGCAAATGCAGGAACAAAAAAATAGAAGCCGCGCAGCTACAGCAATTGATACAGGAGATTGGATACAAGTGAGTCCAGATCAAGAAACAAATTTTCTGGGTTATCATCAATTAGAAACAAAAGCTACTATTATAAAATATAGAAATGTAAAAGCCAAAGGCAAAGAAGCCTATCAATGGGTATTATCAGAAACTCCGTTTTATGCAGAAAGCGGAGGACAAGTGGGTGATATAGGTAGCTTTCAATTTGAAGACGGAACTACTATACCTGTTACAAATACAAAAAAAGAAAATAATCTATTTATACATTTTACCGAAAGTGTACCTGCTCAAATTACAACTAGTGTTAAAGCTACTGTGAATATTCAAGCTAGAAAAGCAACAAGCCTTCATCATTCAGCAACACATTTATTACACGCCGCCTTAAGAACTATTTTAGGTAAACATGTAGCTCAAAAAGGAAGTTTAGTGAATACCGATCAATTGAGATTTGACTTTTCTCATTTTTCTAAAATGACACAGGAAGAATTAAGTCAGGTGGAAACTATGGTGAATACTAAAATAAAAGAAAATATCCCTGTAGTTATAAAAGAAATGAAAAAAGAAGAAGCTATAGGTTTAGGAGCCATGGCTTTATTTGGAGAAAAATATGGAGATAAAGTAAGAGTTGTCATCATAGACCCCAACTATTCTATTGAACTATGTGGTGGAACACATGTGGGGCATACTGGCGAAATTGGAAATTTTGTTATAAAAACAGAAGCATCTGTAGCAGCAGGTGTCAGAAGAATTGAAGCGGCAGCTGGTGAAGCAGCAATAATTTATTTGACTACCATAAAAGAAAAACTACACAAACAAATTATTCAATTGACAGAAGCATGTGCATTGTTGGCACATAAAACTAATTTAAATTTTATAGCCCCTGAATGGAATGAAAATTCTTCTGTATCGGTATTAAATGATACTATAGTTACTTTGCAAAGCAATCAAAAAGAGTTATCAAAAAAATTAGAAAGCAAAGAAGCTTTATTCATAAATGAACTCACTCAGCAATTAGGTGAACAGTTTGAAACTATTAATGGAATTTCTTTTTTAGGTAAACAGATTGAATTATCAAGTGCCGACAATTTAAAAAAATTAGTAATAGCACTAGGACAAACTCAAAATAATTATTGTATTATACTTACCACTTGCATAGAAGGTAAAGCAGCAGTGGCTATCTCAATAAGCGAAACATTAAGCACTAGATTGCCTGCCACTGAATTGATAAAACAAAAAATAGCCCCACTTATTAAAGGGGGTGGAGGAGGCCAACCCACCTTAGCAACAGCTGGTGGCCAAGATGCAAGCCAATTGAACAAAGTTATAGAACTAGTAAAAAAGAGCCTTTAACATAAAAGACACTGCTTTTACTTAATAAACATCTGATAAACAATTCGATACCATTTTAACAAAACTATTTTTGCGAAATTTTTCGTAGATTTAAATTTTTCCTATTTTTGTAGCATAAAAAATAACATTACATTTTAATACCTGTAGTTTATGAAAAAATTAATACTTCCCTTATTTTTTCTTTTCACAATAATCAATCAAATAGGGGCACAAACAGATGAAATTATTATTAGTAAGAAAAAAATTAAGGAAAATAGTCCATTATATATTCTTGATGGAAAAATTATAGATAATATAAATACAATCCCAGCCAATGAAATAGCTAGTGTTAATGTATTAAAAGGCGCTATGGCCACTGAAAAATATGGTAAAAAGGGAATAAATGGTGTGGTAATTATTTCTAGTAAAAAAAATGAAAAAAAAGATTCTTTAAAAATATCATTACATAGTTCGGATATAAACCAAGAAAAAAAAGATACCAATGTTACTATGAAAGTAGTAGTAGAGGGAAATAAAATAACTATTAATGGAAAAGAAGTAGATGAAAATGATCCTCGACTCAATATAGAGGGTAAAGACAAAAAAAGAATTATTTTAAAAAAATTAGATAAAAAACAACCAAGCCTTTCATCAAAGGATCCTATTATTTTAGATGAAAATGAGCAGTACGATGATGAAAATTTCGACTGGGTAAAACCTAATGAACTTAAAATGAATCAAGCATTTTTAGGCGTAATTACAGAAGCCAACGAGCAAGGTGCAAAAATTAATGAAGTCAGTGAAGAAAGTCCCGCAGCAAAAGCAGGTTTAAAAGAAGGTGATATCATAACTAAAGTAAATGATATTAAAATTGATGGGCCCGCTGCTTTATATGATGCTATTGGTAAATTCAAACCCGAGCAAAAAGTCACCATAAGTTATATAAGTAACAATAAAAAATTAAGTCTTGAGGTAAATTTAGCAAAAAATAAAAATTTGATACAATCTTATAATTTCAATAAACCAAATAACGAATCCTTACCCAATCTAAAAAATTTTCAACCAAAGCTTAAAGGATTTAATTTTTCTATACCCAATTTTCCTGGTAACGACGATAGGCGAATAGCTGGATTAGAGAATAAACCAAAATTGGGTATTAGTATTGAAGATATAGAAAATGAAGAAGGAGTCCATATTACAAATGTTACTGAAAATTCTCCTGCAGCAAAAAGTGGACTAAAAGAGAATGATATCATTATAAAAGTTAATGATGAAAAAATAAAAGATGTAGATGCATTAAAACCAATTATAAAAGATGCAAAAGAAGGTGCCCATTTCACTTTTCAAATAAAAAGAAACAAAGAGCTTAAAACTATTATAGTAAAGCTTCCTAGAATGCTTAAAACGGCCGATTTATAGTTTTAAATACACTGTAATGGTAAAGAATCAAAGCTCTCTTATAATGTGTGGGTTTTTTATGGCTTATTAATTTGTACTTTTGTCCTATGGTCAACGGACAAAAATATGAGGCAGTCATTGGATTAGAGATACATGTTCAATTAGCCACCCAAAGCAAATTATTTTCTACAGATGCTAGCTCTTTTGGTGCTGAGGCCAATACACAAGTGAGTCCGATTAGTTTGGGACTACCAGGCACATTACCAAAAACTAATACAAAGGCTGTTGAATATGCCATTTTGATGGGCCTTGCCTGTGGAGGTACAATTGCTCAACATAATTATTTTGCTAGAAAAAATTATTTTTATCCAGATCTACCTAAAGGTTATCAAATTTCTCAACATTCCACACCCATTTGTGAAGGAGGATCTATTACGATTACCTTATCTACTGGTGAGAAAAAAATTAAACTTAATAGAATTCATCTAGAAGAAGATGCAGGAAAAAGTATTCATGATGTATCAGCAGCTGATACACTCATTGATTTAAATCGAGCAGGTACCCCCTTGATTGAAATTGTGACAGAACCCTGTATACACTCCTCTGAAGAAGCTTTTTTATTTGTAACTGAAATTAGAAGATTAGTGCGTTGGCTGGGTATAGGTGATGGTAATATGGAAAAAGGCAACTTAAGATGTGATGCCAATATTTCTATTCGCTTACACGGAGAGACAAATTTAGGTACTCGTGTAGAAGTTAAAAATTTAAACTCAACACGCAATATTAAAAAAGCTATTGATGTTGAAATTGATCGACTTATACAAATACAAGAAACTGGAGGTGTTATTTTTCAACAAACAAGAAGTTTTGATGCAGACAAAGACATTACTTTTTCAATAAGAGAAAAAGAAGAAGCAAATGATTATCGTTATTTTCCAGATCCTGATTTAGCCCCCCTTCATTTGACAAATACAATAATACATAGTATTGAAAATAAATTACCTGCTCTACCCTCCCAATTAAAAAAAGAATGGAAATTAAAATATAATTTATCAGATTATGACATTCATCAACTGCTAGAAGATAAAGAGGAGGCCCTTTTTTTTATTTCTTGGGCTAAAGATTGCCATCATTACAAGTCTATTGCCAATTGGATCATAGGACCTATAAGAGTCATCCTTCATGAAGGTCTAACAAATTATACAAACCTTACTCATCTAATACCCTATTTAATAGAATTATTAGAATTAGTGGAAAGTCGTCAATTAAGCTTTTCTGTAGCTAGTACTAGAGTGCTAAAAGAAATAATAGAAAATCCAGGATCACCTAAAGCTTATGCTATAAAAGAAAATCTTTTACAAACCAATTCTACTGAAGAAATTGAAAAATGGATTGAAGAGGTACTTCAAGCATTTCCTGAAAAAGTGGCAGCATATAAAAATGGCAAAAAAGGACTCTTAGGTTTATTTATGGGCGAAGTAAAGAAATTGAGTAAGGGCAAGGCAGACCCACAAATAACCACTACCCTATTAGAACAAAAATTGACTTAATTTTGTTGCTAGCTTAAAGTGTATACAACTACTTAAAATAATTAATTTTTATCATGAAAATAAAAAAACTATTTAGCCTTTTTACAGTAATCCTATTATTGAGTTATGGTTGTAAAAATAATTCTGAAGAAAAAAATTATACCATTGCGGGTACTATTCAACACGCGGGAAAAGAAAAACTATTATTACAAGAAGTGCCTTATGGAGGTCTACCCATAGTAACCTTGGATTCAACCACATTAACACAAGACGGAAAGTTTTCATTTCAATTTATAGCAAAAACAGAAGGTATTTACAGATTAGCTACTGAAAATCAAATGGAGATACCTTTTATCAACGATGAAGAAAATATACAAATCAATGCCGATATTAATAACTACCAATCTTATACTATTAAAGGATCAAAATCTAGTCAATCACTAGTTGATTTTCTAAAAGAATATCGAAAAAAAGATTCTTCCTTGTTTGCTACCATCTATAATTTAGAGGCATTACAAAAACAAAATGGGAAAGATAGTAGCATCTATTGGTTACAAAAACAACGACTTACAAAAATTGCAGATATTAATACCTTCGTAGAAAATGCAATAACTCATTCTAATAGCACAGCATTTGTATATTATACTTTAGGTTTAAGTTTAAGATCGATGGAGTCGGCACAAGTATTAGCTTTAGCAAAAGCAACTGCTGAAAAATTGAAAGCTGAACCCCTCATTCAATTTGCCAATTTACTCAATACACAAGTTCAAGCCAATACGAAAACCTCTGCTATCACCATTGGATCCATGGCTCCAGAAATTTCATTACAAGATGTGAATGGTAAAATAATTTCTTTAAGTAGTTTAAGGGGCAAATACGTACTAGTCGACTTTTGGGCCAGCTGGTGTGGGCCCTGTAGAGGAGAAAACCCAAATGTTGTACTTGCCTATGAAAAGTATAAGAAAAAGAATTTTACTGTTTTAGGTGTCTCATTAGATGATGATAAAGCAAGTTGGATAGATGCCATAAAAGCAGACAAATTAAACTGGCAACATATTAGTGATCTTAAAAAATGGGAAAGTATTGTGGTAAGTTCCTATCAAATTGAAGGCATACCCTTCAATGTATTGTTAGATCCCACAGGAAAAATAATTGCCACAGAACTAAGAGGTACTGCTTTACAAGATACACTTGCTGCTATTCTACATTAAGACTAAAAGTACTACCTACTAATAACAATTAACTACTACGTATTTAAATGTAATACGAATACTTAAGCTCCATTTGAGTGTAAGCAAACTTACTTTGTAAACGTTTTAATTAAAGCGGGAAGTAAAATTAAATTAGTAAAAGTGCTTATAATTAATGTAAGAGATGTGAGCCACCCAAGAGCTTGAGTACCTCCAAAATTACTAATACAGAATATTACAAAACCTGCCACTAGTACCAAAGAAGTATAGATGATACTTATTCCCGTATGATGAATAGTTTGAATTAGTGTAGCACGAACTTTATATTGAAAACGGGGTAGTTCTTGTTTATAGTTTACCAAAAAACGAATAGTAACATCAATAGCTATTCCCAAAGCAACACTAAAAACAAGCACAGTAGAGGGTTTTAAAGATATACCCATCCACCCCATAACACCAGCAGTAATCAATAAAGGAACTACGTTAGGCAGTAAAGAACACATTAAAATTGGAAATGAACGAAATAAAAAAATCATACATATAGCAATAAAGAAAAATGCCCAAAAGATTGACTCACTTAAGCCTTTGATTATAAAATTACTTCCTTCTAAAAATGTAACACTAGTACCTGTCAATACTACTTTGTATTTACTAGTATCAAAAATAACTTTCGTCGTACTGTCAATTCTTTGCAAAAATTGAGGTAATTGAGCACTACCAATATCTTTCATATTTACGCTTATCCTTGTCTCTCTTTTATCTTTATCAATAAATTTGGTTAATAACTGATTGGCCTGCATACCTGTTGTTTGTGTATTGTTTTGACTATCTAATTTTAAATAGGGAGCCATGAATGCCATATCACTTGCGGTAGGTAATGAGTAAGCATTTGAATCTCCTTCATAAAAAGCTTGCTTGGCAAATTTTATTCCCTCCACTAAACTTAATGATTTTCCTAGTTCTGGTTGTAATAATAAATACTGATCTAATTCATCCATTGCATTCAAAGGTTTCATAGAGCGTATTAATCCTGATTTCTTTTTTGTATCAATTATTATTTCTAGAGGCATTACACCCCCAGCATTGGTTTCAAACCATTTTAAATCGGTATAAAGAGCATCTTTTTTGGGTAAGTCATCAACAATAAAAGCCTCCTTTTTTATATGTAATAATCCTATCAAAGCCAATACGAGTAAAATAGAAGTTAAACCAAATACCCATTTAGTATATTGAAATGTCCAAGATTCAATTTTGAATAATACTTTTTCTAAAAATTTATTATCTAAATATTGAACTTGTTTGGCATTAGGTGCTTTTAAATAAGTGAGTACAGGTGGTATTAATAATAAACTAATAAAAAATAGTGCCATGATATTGATACCAGCGACCCAGCCAAATTCATTTAATAAAGGACTTTTAGTCAAAGCAAAAACGAAAAAACCAATGGCAGCTGTAATATTACAAAATAATGTTACAACACCCATTCTACTTACCATTTGCTCAATAGCAACATATTTGTTTTGAGTTTCTTTATAAGCTGTATGATATTTATTCAAAAAATATATGCAATTGGGAATACCTATAACTACAATAAGAGGGGGTATGAGTGCTGTCAATAAGGTTATTTTCTGGCCTAACAATACCATGGTACCAAAACTCCAAATCACACCCATAATGACTACCGATAGGCTTAATAAAGTGGCCGATACCGATCTAAAAAATAAAAGTAAGGTAATGGCAGAAAGAAAAAGTGATCCTAAGGTAAACCATACCATTTCTTTTTTTATTCTATCTGCTAAAATTGTTCTTATATAAGGCAAACCACTTCTATGAACAGATAATTTAGTAGCAGTTTCAAATGACTCTAATTTACTTTGTATATTTTTTATGATAGAAGTGCGTGCTACACTATTAATAGAATTAGGTTCAAAACTAATAGCCATGATATAAGCATTCGTTCGGGGATGATACATTAAATTTTTATAAAAAGGCAATTGTTCAAAAAGAAGCTTATCTACTTGTAACAAGCTATCTGAACTATAGGAAGCTTTAAAAATTTTTCGGGTGATAAATTTATTTGATACAGTATCTTTCACTAACACATAGGCGTTAGGTATACCTACTACTTCTGTAACACCCTGTACGGTTTTAATTTGTTCTTGTACATTAGCAACTTGATTGAAAATTTCTTTTGTAAAAAAAGAATCTGTCTGAAATCCAACTACCATGGTAGTTCCATCTACTCCAAATTTTTGTACAAATTGTTTGTACATAAGATATTTGGGATTATCTTCAGGAATCGCTTTAGTAAATTCATAGCTTAATTTTACTTGTAAAGCAAAGTAGCCCAGCACCATAGTAGCCACTGCTAAAAATCCAATGGATACTAATTTATACTTCACAATATTTTTGCCCAATTGATGCCAACTCATAGAATCTATTTTAAATTAGCGCACCCATAAAAAAGCCGCTAATTGTGTTCCTAGTCCAATACAAAATCCCAATAGTAGTTCTTGACGGGTATGATCACTTACTATCCATCTTGCACTAGTTACTCCACCTGCAATAGTAACTGCAAGTAATACCCATCCAATATTATTTATAGGATAATAAAAACTTACCAAAAGTACTGCTGCAAGTAATCCACCTACACCAATAGTATGCAAACTCACTTTTATGAAATGATTAGCAGTAAGTCCCAAAACTGTTGCAATAAAAATACCAAAATAAAAATATTTTAAAGCATGAGGTTGGTCTTTAAAATTTCTACTTAAATAATACATCCACCAATAAAAAAACATTACAATCACGTAAGGAATAATTCTATCCTTCTGAGTTTTTAAGAAAATGCTTTCACTTAACTTTAATTTCCACAATAAAAAAACGGCAAAAGCAGGAAAAAAAGCCGTTAACCAAAATACACTAAATAATTTTAATTGTAGTTGCCAATGAGTAATACTCATAAATTCAAATGGCACTACTTGCATTAAATAAAGAAAAAAATAGCTAGGAATAAATAAAGGATGGAACAAGTAAGATAATAAATGAGCAATAATTTTTATTGGTTTTGGTACTTTGTTTTCCATTCATCATCTTTTTACTACAACTGTTTACGTAATCTTGCGACGGGTACATTTAATTGTTCCCTATATTTTGCAACCGTTCTTCTTGCAATATTATAACCCTTATTCTGTAATTGCTCAGTTAATTCATCATCACTATAGGGCTTATGCTTATTCTCAGACTCTAATAATTCTTCTAAAATTGCTTTTACTTCTTTCGTACTCACTTCTTCACCGGAATCAGTAGTTAAAGATTCACTAAAAAAATATTTCAATAAAAAAGTTCCGAATTCAGTTTGAACATATTTACTATTGGCCACCCTACTTACCGTAGATACATCCAATGAAGTTTTTTCAGCAATATCTTTTAAAATCATTGGCTTCAATTTAGTCGTATCCCCCGATAAAAAGAAAGCTTCTTGATGCAATAAAATTGACTTCATTGTATGCATCAAAGTTTGCTGTCTTTGTTGGATCATGTCTATAAACCATTTAGCGGAATCTATTTTTTGCTTAATAAAAAATACAGCTTCTTTTTGTGATTTATCTTGCTTATTACTTTGCTCATATTCTTTCAACATTAATTTATAATCATTACTAATTACCAAGGGGGGCGCATTCCGACTATTCAAGGTTAATTCTAAAGTTCCATTATTAATTAGTACCGTAAAATCAGGAATGATATATTTATCAGCTTCTGTCATATGCCCTAATTCTACTCCTGGCTTTGGATTTAATGAAATAATTTGATGCAGCACTTCTTTCATTTGCACATCATTTAAGTGTAAGCTTTTTTGTATTTTATCATAATGCTTGCGTGTGAATTCATCAAAATATTTCTCTATAACGACTATTGCTAATTTTCTTATTTCTTCAGCAGCTGGGTCCAATAAAGACTCTTTTTTCAAATCTTCTTTACTCTCAGCTTGTTTTCTTTTTAATTGAATAAGTAAACACTCTTGTAAATTTCTAGCTCCTATACCAGGAGGATCAAATTGTTGAATTTTTAAAAGAATGGCTTCTATTTCTTTTTCTTCTACCCACATACTTTGTTTAAAAGCTAAATCATCGGCAATAGATTGCAAGGCCCTTCTTAAATAACCATCATCATCCAAACTTCCAACAATTTGTTCGGCAATTTTATAATCGTGATCGGCTAAAGCCAACATACTCAATTGATCCATCAATAATTCGTGTAAACTCTGCTCAGCTTTTATAGGAATAACATTATCATTGTCTAATTCAGGATAGTAATCATCTCTGGTTTTGTAATCGGCTACTTCTTCTTCGTCATCAAAACTATAATTAGATAAATCTTCATTACTCATTTCAAATTCATCAACAGGAATAGCTTCCTCTTCTTCAATATTATTTTCTAGTAAATCGTCGGGCATTTCTTCCACCGATTTTTCCATATCTCCCTCCCATAAATCAGCATTCATTTCCAATGCTGGATTCTCTTCTAATTCTTCTTTCACCCTTTGCTCTATTTGGGCCGTTGGAATTTGCAACAACTTCATCAATTGTATTTGCTGAGGTGACAATCTTTGTAATTGTCTTTGCTGCAATGATTGACCTAATGACATAATGGTTTTTTAAGAAATGGCTTGTTCTATCACTTTTAAAAATACTGCTCCTTTCTCATGCACTTGAGCTTCTGACCAGGTTAAACTTATAGCAGTTGAAATACACCTACTCATGATCGCATCACTTTTTTCAAAAGATTTTGTACTTAACGCTAGTAATGCTTTTTGTTGTGCTTCTTGAAGAGAGGATACACTTTGCACTTTTTTAAGATGATCCCATTTTTTGATATAATGCCAATTATTGGCATACCAATAAAAATTACCAGCAAGTATAGAAGCTTGTTTCATTGCTTCAATCACTTTTTCAGTGGCTGCTTGTGAAGGTAAAAACCAAGTTAAAAAACTATGGCTATCACCTGCAGGATCTGGAATTGTTCTAAAGCTAATTCCAGGTACTTGTTCTAAATAAGATTTTAAAATTTGATTATTCTTTTTTTGAATTTCAAGAAACCGATCTAATTTTTTTATTTGTGCCAATCCAATAGCAGCATGTAATTCACTAATTCTAAAATTATATCCTAAGTATGGATGCAAGTCTGCTCCTCTATCAACCCCTAAATGATCGTGTCCATGATCGGTGTAAGCATCGGCTTTTGTATAAACATCTTTGTCATTTGTCATTACCACACCCCCCTCACCACAAGTAATAGTTTTTACGAAATCAAAAGAAAAAGTACCCGCATGACCTATGGTTCCTAATGGCTTTCCTTTATAAGTACCTCCTATGCTTTGACAGGCATCTTCTAATAATATTAAGTGATGTTTTTCACAAATAGTTTTTAAGGCATCTAAATCGGCCATACTACCACACATATGAACTGGCATTACACATTTAGTGTTGGGTGTAATAGCCGCTTCTACTGCCTCTGGAGATAAAGTGAGTGAGGTATCAATATCTACTAAAACAGGAATAGCTCCTACACTTAATACGGCCTCAAAACTTGCTACAAAAGTAAAAGCTGGCATAATCACTTCATCTCCTGCACCAATACCTAAGCAAACCATGGCGGTAGTTAATGCAGCAGTTCCACTTGATGTTAATTGAGCATATTGTGTTTGAAAACGGCTACAAATAGCTTGTTCTAACTGTTTCGATTTCCAAATACCTTTTCTTGGTCCGTCAAAACCATAACGCATTAAAATACCTGTATCAAGTACCTCATTTACTTCTTTTTTTTCTTCATCGGAAAACAATTCAAAACCTGGCATAACCTTTATTTTTATTAATAAACAAAGGTAGTTTAAAAAACGAAAATTGGGTGTTTTTCAGTAATTTGCGCCAGTAAAAAATACTTAACCTGCCTTATGGAATATAGCAAACTAATCGCCGTTTCTGGCTTACCAGGCTTATTTGAATTATTGACTAGTAAAAGCGATGGAGCTATTGCGAAATCACTTGAAAATGATAAAACTCAATTCATTAGCTCAAGAGCACATCAGTTCTCTCATTTAGAGAGCATTGAGGTATTTACTACCCGTGAAAATGTTTTTTTAGCTGAAGTATTTTTAGCTATGGGAAAATCAAAAGAAGCTTTACCCAATGAAAAAGATCCTAAAGCGCTAGAGGCTTATTTTAAAAAAACCTACCCTAATTTGGACTTTACAAGAGTCTATTCCAGCGATATGAAAAAAATGGTAAAATGGTTCACACAACTTCAAAAACATAATGTAGAGCCTATTTTACCAGAAGAAGACAAAACAGAAGCATCAGTATAGATTTCTTCATTAAAAGCATATTACTTTTATAAAAAACTTACCATCACTAGGGTAAGTTTTTTTTTATCCTTAAATTGCAATAGTACTCATTCCA
>CAZWTV010000045.1:0-13139 GCA_964637225.1 uncultured Sediminibacterium sp. | reverse complement strand
GACGTTATACATAATAATAGCGACAGCTGAAGTACCAATACCCAAGGCTGTATTATACAAGGCCTCAGAGATACCTTGAGATAATTCACGAGCAGCTTCACCACCACCTTCTTCTCCTAATTTAGAGAAAGAACGAATCATACCTAACACCGTTCCAAACAAACCTAATAAGGTTGCTACTGATGCGATAGTTGATAAGAACACTAAATTCTTCTCTAACATAGGTAATTCTAAAGCAGTTGCTTCTTCAATTTCCTTTTGAATATTTAATACTTTTTGATCTGTATCTAATTCTGTATTAGATATCATTTCCTTGTACTTAGTCAAACCAGACTTCATTACATTACCAACAGAACCTTTTTGCTTGTCGCATTCTGCAATGGCTTTGTCTACCTCTTTGTTGGCTAATTGGAATTGAACTTTACGGATAAATTCAGTAATGTTTCCATTTCCTGCTGCTTTTCTAATAGTTAATAATCTTTCAATTACGAAAGTTAAAACAACTAGTAAGCTACCAATTAAAATAGGCACAACGATACCACCTTCATACATTTTTGTGAATGTACCTTTTGGTCCTTTGTGTGAAGGCCAGAATCCACCACTTGGGTCTGGGTTTGTAAAATTACTTGCGTTACCCAACACAAAACGCCAAATAACATAACCTACTACGATACAAGCGATTGGTGCTAAAGTTGCAATCAAGTTACCGCCTTCTTGCGGCTTTGCTGTTTTCTTAGAAGCAGCTGTTGCGGTTGATTTAATCTCAGCCATGATTCAATTGATTTTTGGTTTTAAATAAAAATTTATTAATAAAATTATTCCTTGTAGCTATGTGTTAGATTCACTAAAATCTTTTCTCACAAGTTTCTAAGGGCTTACAAAATAAGTAATTTATTGGTGGAAACAAACTTAGTATGTTAATTTTTAAAAAAATTATTGAAACTAACTTCTGTTGGTAAAAAGAGTATATATTCACCCCCCAATTTAACATAGAAATAAAAAAATAATATGAGAAAAAGAATGTCATTCTGCACATTATTTATGTTCAGCTTTCTAAGCATTTTTGCACAAAAATCAGACACAACTAGCTTGGGAGCAGGTCCAAAAAAAGAGTTGCCCAGCAAAATAGGCCCCAAAGCCTTTAGTGACTTTATTACAAAAAAAACCATCAGTCAAAAAGGCGTATTTACCCTTCATTTTCAAGAGGATAAGTACTTTTTTGAGATTCCAGATAACCTATTAGGAAGAGAGCTTATTGCAGTTACCCGTTATGCCAAAGTAGTAGCAGGTGCCCCTAAGTATGGGGGTGAGCAGGCCAATGAACAAACTATTGTATTTGAAAAAGGACCTGGTCAAAAAATTTTCATGCGTGTAGTTACTTTAATTACTTATGCCGATTCTACACAGACTATTGCCAAGGCCGTAAAAAACTCAAACCTAGATCCCATTGTTGCTTCATTTGAAATAAAGGCATATGGAAAGGATTCCACCAGCTCCATCATTGAAGTTACCGATTTTTTCAAAGGGGATAACCAAGCAGTGAGTTTGAGTAATTCATCCAAGAGAATTTTTAATGTATCGGGATTAGCTTCCGATAGATCTTATATTGAAAGCATCAAAACCTACCCTACTAATATAGAAGTTAAAACTGTAAAAACTTTTTATGCAAGTAGTGGTGTAGCAGGATCCATGAGTGGGCCCATTGGGGCTGGAATTCCAGCTGCACAGAATGCAGGTGCTATAACCTTAGAATTGAACACTTCCCTATTACTACTTCCCAAAGTACCCATGCACAAAAGATTATTTGATCCCAGAGTAGGCTTCTTTGCAGATAATTATACTGTATATAGTGACGATCAACAAAAAGTAGAAAATCAAACTTTTGCGGTTAGGTATAAATTGGAACCCAAGCCAGAAGACATACAAAAATATAAACAAGGACAACTAGTAGAACCTATAAAGCCTATCATTTATTATATCGATCCTGCAACTCCTAAAAAATGGGTGCCGGCTTTAATTGAAGGAGTGAATGAATGGAATATCGCTTTTGAAAAAGCAGGTTGGAAAAATGCTATTCAAGGAAAAGAATGGCCCAATGATAGCACCATGAGTTTGGAGGACGCCCGCTTCTCAGTCATTCGTTATTTTGCCTCTGAAATTGAAAATGCATACGGACCACAAGTACATGATCCCAGAAGTGGTGAAATTTTAGAAAGTCATATTGGATGGTATCATAATGTAATGAAACTACAACATGATTGGTATATGATTCAAGCAGGAGCCACCGATCCCGCTGCAAGAAAAATGGTCTTAGATGATACCTTAATGTTTAAGTTGGTAAGATTTGCTTCCTCTCATGAAGTGGGACATACATTGGGTTTGAGACATAATATGGGATCTAGTAGTACCACTCCCGTAGAAAAATTAAGAGATAAAGAATGGTTAGCAAAAAATGGACATACCGCTTCTATTATGGATTATGCACGCTTTAATTATGTTGCACAACCTGAAGATAGTGTATCACAAAATGAATTATTCCCTCATATTGGCGCCTATGATAAATGGGCCATACAATGGGGTTATACCTATACTGGCTTAGAAGATGTTGAAGCAGATAAAAAAATTAATAATAAATGGATAGTAGAGAATTTAAAAAATAATCCTCGTTTATGGTTTGGGGGAGAAGGCTTTGGTGCCGATCCACGCGCACAAACAGAAGACTTGAGTGATAATGCAGTTGTTGCTAGTGAATATGGTATAAAAAATTTAAAAAGAATTTTAGTAGAACTGCCCCGTTGGACAAAAGAAGAAGCTGATACTTATGAAAATTTAAGTGACATGTATTTGCAACTACTTGGACAATTTAATAGATACATGGGCCATGTCACTAAAAATATTGGTGGCGTCTATGAAACTTTTAAAAGTGTGGAACAGCAAGGAGATGTATATTCACCCACTCCCGTAGCTATGCAAAAAGCTGCAATGAATTTTTTACAAAAACAATTATTTTCTACTCCTAATTGGTTATTCGATAATTTGATTTTAAATAAAATAAACAATCCCTCTAACAACGAGCGTATTCAAAACATACAAACTAATACTTTAAAAAGTTTATTAGACAAAGGGCGTTTATTAAGACTCAACACTTCCTACACTCGTTTCAAAAATGCATCCTACTCCTTGCATGATATGATGGAAGATACTAGAAAAGGTCTATTCAGTGAATTAGCTAATCAAAAAAACCCTGATGTATTTAGAAGAAACTTGCAAAAAACTTATGTCACTGGGCTAGGTGAATTAATTCATCCAGTAGCAATGGGTTCTAGCACGCCCAGCCCTTTTAGAGGGGCTCCGGTAGATATTGAAAATACGGATGTGGTATCTGAAGCTAAAACACAATTAAAAAAGCTCGCTAATGCTTTAAAAGCAGGTTCGAGTTCAGATGCAGTAACTCAAAGTCATTATGATGATTTACAAGATAGGATTAAAAAAATCTTAGAGCCGAAATGAGAAATAAAGTTCAAAGTTTTTATTCATACCTAAGGGCATCAATTGGATTTAAAGCCGAAGCTTTCATGGCAGGATAAATTCCTGCCACCAAACCTACTATTGAACAAATTACAATTCCTATGACTACCCATAACCAAGGCACTACAAATCCTGTATTTAAAACTAGGCTAAATATATTTCCTACAAGAACGCCTAATATGATTCCAAAAATTGCTCCCAAAACACTAATCAAAATACTTTCAAATAAAAATTGACGTCGTACATCTTTTTTCTTACCTCCAATAGCTTTAACCAATCCCACTTCCCTGGTCCTTTCACTTACTGCTACTAGCATAATATTCATAAGCCCAATGGCAGCTCCAATTAAAGTAATCATTCCAATGGCGCCTGCTGCTCCACTAATACCAGACAAAAAGCCTATGAACATAGAAGCAAATTTATCGCTCTTGTCAATAACAAAATTATCAGACTCTGAAGGAATTAATCTTCTGGCTTTTCTCATTTGTTCTGTAGTCACGTCAATAGCAGGTTCTAAATCTGTCACATTATTCACCATCACGCCTAAAGAATAAGAAGAAGATCCCTGATATTGTCTAACATTTTTTAAAGAAGAAATAACTACATCATCTTGACGCAACATAGCACTGGACCCTTTTGATTTTAATAAGCCAATGACACGATAAGGTTTACCTTGCAATAAAATAACTTTATCAATACATTTTTCAGGTCTACTAGGAAATAATTTAGCAGCCACATTAGAGCCAATGATACAAACATTTCTGCCAGTTGTAATATCTACATTATTAAAATTTCTACCCTGTGTTAAAGTGTAACCACTCACGGCTAGATAATTTTCATCTCCCCCCATCAAGGATATTTGAGGACTCGTTTTTCTATTTTTATAATGCAATTCATTATTGCCTAACATTCTTCTAGAAATACTCACCAAGGCTTTATTAAATCCAAAATGCTCTTTAAAATAGTTAGCTTCTTCAATTTTAATAGGCTTATCTAAATTTGATTTTTTTTCTTTTAAACCTTTTTTAGTTTTTGAAAAATCATTTCTATCATAATTATCAGGACCCCTCATTCTGGCATTCATTTCTTTATATCTTACAATAAAAGCATTTGCCCCCATAAAAGAAAAATTTTCTTTTAAACTTTGATTCATGGCCGAAATTGCAGTGATAATACCAATAAGTGCCATAATTCCAAAGGCAATAATAGCAATTGTAATCCCCGTTCTTAACTTATTGCTTTTTACAGTTCTCCAAGCGAGTATAAATGAGTCCTGAATAGTCATTCTACTAATTTTATGAAACTTAAAGGTAGCACAGATATAATTATATAGCTACCATTCATCGTATTTAATGAAGAACGGCTAAAAGTACATATAATTGAACAACAAAGAAGGGGAAATACCCAGGATGAGTAGCAAAATAGCTATCAAGATTAGTAGATAGGTATTTTTTTTGGGTACTTCATTTATAGCAGGTTCTCCCTCCACAAAATACATGGCTTGTACTAATTTAAAATAATAATAAATACTTATAGCGGCAAATACAATCGCTGTTATCATTAACCATAATCCAGCGCCTGCAACATAGAGTGCATTGAGCATATAAAATTTAGCAAAGAAACCTCCTGTTAGAGGTATACCTGCCAGTGAAAATAAAAATATAGTTGCTGCAAAGGCAAGTAGCGGATGAGTTTTAGCCAATCCATTAAAGGCTTCAAAACTATTTTCTTTCATTTTCACTAAAATTCCAAATAGACCAATAGTGGCTAAAGAATATACCACGATGTATAACACAATTCCCTCCTGTGCATAGTTGGAATTGCCGTATAATGCGAATAACATAAATCCTGCTTGCGCAATACTTGAATAGGCTAACATTCTTTTTACACTTCTTTGAAAAACAGCCACAATATTTCCCACTAATAAAGTAGCAATAATGACAAAGTTCAAAATGAGCTCCCAAGCATATCCCAAAGCTTTGGATTGACTATTGAATACTGTAATAAATGCGATAAAACCAGCAGCTTTTACAATGCTAGCCATAAATGAGGTAAATACAGTAGGTGCCCCATCATAAACATCGGGTGTCCAAAAATGAAAAGGGGCTGCAGAAACTTTAAAATTCATAGCAGCAAAAACCAATAATAAACCTGCAGATAAAATCATTTGCTCTTGAGGCAAACCAGTAGAAGGCTTAATGACAGGAGCTATTAAATGAAAAGAGCCAGTAGCTCCATACATAAAAGTAATGCCTAATAATAAAATACCTGTAGAAAAAGATCCCATTAAAAAATATTTTAATGAGGCTTCATTGCTAAATAAGTTCTTCTTATCGGCACCTGTTAAAATGTATAATGGAATAGATAAAATTTCTATGCCAATAAATAACATTAATAAATTATCAAAAGAAGTTAAAATACTTGCACCACATAAAATAAAAAATAGAAGTGCATAAAAATCTGATGTTGAATTGGAGAATTTAGCTATTTCTTCGCCATTCATCCAAACATAAATAAGACTAAGTATGAAAAATAAGGTATTAACAAATAAACCAAATCTGCTAAAAGCCAACATACCCTTGGTATCAAAATCTATTACCCACCAACCATTTAATTGGGCCAAATTAGCAAATAGTAAAACGAACATACCTATTAGCGCAATACTGTTTTGTGTTTTTTGGCTTTTAAGACCCCATGAACAAAACATCATAATCACACCTAAGAGAGTAGAAACAATAATTGCATTCATGTCTATTTCGTTTTATTATTTGGCTATTAATTGTTGTAAGGTATCGGCAGTTAAGGTAAATAGTGGTTGTGGATACACCCCTGTCACAAATACTAGAATGAGTAAAATTATTAATACACCCTGAGCAGTTTTATTGGGACCAGGCATAGCATTTATTTTTTCGCTCATTTCTCCATAAGCTACTTTTTGAACCATTTGTAAAGTATAAATAGCTGCAAGTATGATACTTATTCCAGCTATAGCCGCTACACCTTTATGTAAAGAAAATAAACCATTAAACATTAAAAATTCACCCACAAAGGCATTGGTTAAAGGTATGGCGACATTCGCTAAAGCAAAACCCACCAATAAAATAGCTAAAGTGGGTTGCTTTTTGGCAAGACCTCCCATAGCTTGCATAGACCTTGTACCCGTCTGATGTTCTAAAATATCAGCAATAATCCATAAACCTAAAACATTAATTCCATGTGAAAATAATTGGATTAAAATACCTTGAAATGCTAAAGCACTATGAGAAAATAATGCAGCATTCATTAAACCAATATGAGCAATAGAAGAATAAGCAATTAATCTTTTAATATCATCTTGTCGAATAGCAATAAACGAAGCATAGACTATGCCTACCACCGATAAAAAGACAACTAGGGTTGTGTGGGCAGCAAAAGCAATTGGAAATAATGGAAGCAACCATCTAAAAATTCCATAAATACCCATTTTTACCATCAAAGCACTCATCACCATCGTAACCGCAGTGGGAGATTGCTCATAGGTGTCGGGCTGCCAACTATGAAATGGGAAAATGGGCATTTTAATTGCAAAAGCAATAAAGAATAAGGCAAAGGCACTGGCTTGCTGAGCATTCGTTAAAGAAGCATGCATGAAAGATTGAATTGAAAAACTATGCTCAGGGCTATGTGCATTTAAAAACAAAATACCTACCAACATGAACAAAGAACCAAAAAAAGTATAGATGAAAAACTTAAAAGTAATTGCAATTCTTTTTTCTCCACCCCAAATAGAACATAAAAAGTAAACAGGTATAAGTGCTAATTCCCAGAAAAAATAAAAAACCAAAGCATCCGCAGCCAAAAAAACACCCATCAAGCCTGCTTGTGTAAATAATAAAAGTGATAGAAATTTATGTCTTTGTTTATAATTATTTTTTGATGTCGCTAAAAAAATGGCAGGAAAGCTAATAGCAGTTAATAAAATTAAAATTTTTGCAAGGCCATCTGCCATCAAAGTAAAACGACTATGCAAACTAGGTAACCAAGAAACATCAAATACATCCACTTTCTGGTTGATAACAACCATGGCTACTATTAAAGTAACCAAACTTGAAAGGGTTGCGATATAGGTAGCAGTGGTGTCCTTTTTTATAAACAACAATACAAAAGCTGTTAAAAGTGGAAATAACAAAAAAGAAATTAACATAATCGTTGCTTATTATTTTTGAAACAATGTATGAATAAGTTGTAAAATAGTGATATCATTAAACCAAATTAAAAAAAGTATAATGATACCCAAAACCATAAATAATATATAATAACCCACTTGGCCATTTTGTATATATCTTACTTTTCTAGCACTAAATTGAACCAATTTGCCTGTTCCATTTACTGCTCCATCAATAACTTTTTTCTCTATAAACTCTTTTAAAAACAAAGCAAAATGATTCAATCGTGAGATAATTACTTTGTCATATAATTCATCTATATACCATTTATGATAAAAGAATTTACCCAAAGTAGTATGGGGAGCTTCGTCGGTTTGCTTATTATATTTCGCAACAGCCCAACCCAAGGCCATTAAAGCTATTGCCACTGATATCCCCATTAAAATCCATTCTTTGGAAATAGAAATAGTGGAGGGTTCGGTTGTAACAATAATTGAACTTAACCAACCCGATAACCAATGATGACCACCTAGGCTGTGTGGAATACCAAGAATTCCTCCGAAAGCACTTAGTATAGCTAATAGAATCAGAGGGAATGTCATAGCAAATGGGCTTTCGTGTAAATGTGCTTCCTGATCTTGACTACCTCTAAATTTCCCTAAAAAAGTAGTGGCATATAATCGGAACATGTAAAAAGCAGTCATGGCAGCACCTATTATTCCAAGTACCCAATAAATTTTATTTTTTTCAAAAGCTGCAGCTAAAATTTCATCTTTAGAAAAGAAACCACTGAAGGGAGGTACCCCAGCAATGGCAATACATCCGATTAAAAAAGTGATATGTGTAATTGGAAGTTTGGATTTTAATCCTCCCATTTTCCTAATATCTTGTTCATGATGCATGGCATGTATTACAGAACCTGCACCCAAAAATAATAATGCTTTGAAAAATGCATGTGTCACTACATGAAATACAGCACCAGAATAAGCTCCTACTCCTAAACCTAAAAACATATATCCAAGTTGACTCACTGTTGAATAAGCCAAGACTTTTTTAATATCATTTTGTTTCAATGCAATAGTGGCAGCCAACAAAGCTGTACTAATTCCAATTATTGCCACCACATTTTGAGTGAATTCAGAATGGCTAAATAAAATATTACTTCTAGTAATCATATAAATACCAGCAGTAACCATGGTCGCTGCGTGAATTAGTGCAGACACAGGAGTAGGCCCTGCCATTGCATCAGGCAACCAAGTATATAATGGAATTTGGGCACTTTTACCCATAGCACCTACCAATAATAACAAAGTAATACCAGTGAGATCTGTGTAGGATAATTTAGCAAGGCTTGCTACAGTTAAAATTTCGCTATAGCTCACAGTACCCAACTTTAGAATCATCCAAAATATGGCTAGTAAAAAACCAAGGTCACCTATACGATTCATAATAAATGCCTTCTTTGCTGCATAATTATAATTAGCATTAGTAAACCAATATCCTATTAATAAGTAAGAACATAAGCCTACACCCTCCCAACCCATAAACATAATAACATAATTATCTCCCAATACCAATAACAACATTGAAAAAATAAACAAATTCAAATACGCAAAATACCTAGCATAATGAGCAGAAGATTCCTCCTGCATATAGGCGGTAGAATATAAATGTATTAAAGAACCCACCCCTGTTATTACTAACAAAAATAAAGAAGACAATGCATCCACTTTAAAGTCAAAAGGAATAGTGAATGAACTAGTTTGTATAAAATTGAAATAGTGAATTACAACAGAACCTTGAGTTTGTATATGATGGAATACAAAAATACTTGCTATAAAAGAAGCTACTATATAACCAGTTGCTTTGTAAGCTATGACTTTTTTGCTCCAATAATTTCTACCCAACCCATTGAATAAAAATCCAACGAAAGGCCAAAGAAGAATGAATGCAATTACTATTTTCATAAAAGCCATTGACTTAGTTTTTTAATCTATTTAAGAAGTTAATATCGATTGAATGTGTATTGCGATAGATCATTACAATAATAGCCAAACCAATACTTACTTCAGCAGCGGCTACTACCATTATAAAAAAGACAAATATTTGTGCATCAATGCCAGCAGTCGTAGTATGGGATAGGGCCTGCTCAATACCGTAATTCATTTTAGAGAAAGCTACTAAGAGTAAATTTACTGCATTGAGCATAAGCTCCACGCACATAAATACAATAATAGCATTACGACGTGTTAATACCCCAATTACACCTATACTGAAAAGGGTTAAACTTAAATAGATATAATATACTATAGGCATGATCAAAAATTTATTTTTTACCAATAATTACAGCTCCCACCATGGCACTTAAAAAAAGTACACTACTTATTTCAAAAGGCACTACATAGTCCGTAAACAAAGCTTGACCAAGCGGATGTATGAGTCCAATGGATCCACTATTTAATAAAGCCTCTTTACCATTGAAAGAAGTATTTTGTTTCACTAGAGCAATGAGCAAGATTAAAAAACTACCTCCTGAAATAACTCCCATTAATTTTACCCATAATAATTTTTGAGGCTCTTTATCTTTTTTCAAATTCATAAGCATCATCACAAATAAGAATAAAACCATAATGGCTCCTGCGTAAACAATGATATTTACAATAGCTAAGAACTGTGCATTTAACAATATATAATGCCCAGATATAGCAAAGAAAACAAGTATCAACCAAAGTACACTGTGAATAGGGTTCTTACTTATCAATACCATTATCGCACTTAGAATAGCTAAAGCAGATAAAGCAAAAAATAGAATTTCAAGCGTATGCATAGTTATTAGGCTTCTACTCCTTTTGCTTTAGCTAATGAACTTGCATTAGTTAAAGGATGAGGAATTAATAAATCGTTTTTATCATAAATAAATCCTTTGCGAGTATAATTTGCAGGCGCAAAGGTTTCACTTAAATAAATGGCATCCTTAGGACAAGCTTCTTCACACAATCCACAAAAAATACAACGCAGCATATTAATTTCATATTTCGCTGCATATTTTTCTTCTCTATATAAATGCTCTTCTCCCTCTTGTCTTTCAGCGGCTTCCATAGTGATGGCTTCTGCTGGACAAGCTACCGCACATAAACCACAAGCCGTACAATTTTCGCGTCCAGCTTCATCTCTATTTAAAACATGTAAACCTCTAAATACAGGACTAAATTCTCTTTTTTGTTCAGGGTATCTTACAGTAGGTTGTTTTTTAAACATATGACTAAACGTAATAAACATTCCTTTGATAATGTTAATCAAATACAAACGCTCCCAAAAACCCCTTGGCCTTCGATTGACTGCGATTGATTTATTGGTTAAAGCTTGCATAAACTATTTATACTTTTTTGAATTATAATTTTAATAAAATAACTAGCCCTGTAATTAACATGTTTAATAAAGCTAGGGGAATCATTTTTTTCCAACCTAAATTCATTAATTGATCATATCTAAATCTTGGAATTGTCCAACGTATCCACATGAACAAAAACACAAAAAGTACAATTTTAATGAGTAAAGTGCCAACGCCAATCATGGCAGCAATATTAGGTGCTACCGTACTTTCATCAAAGAAAGGTAAATCATAGCCACCAAAATACATGGAGGCCATAATGGCACTGCTCATAATCATATTCACATACTCAGCAAATAAATAAAAGCCCAATTTCATAGAAGAATATTCTTGATGATAACCAAAGTTCAATTCATTTTCTGCTTCGGGCAAATCAAAAGGCGTTCTGTTACATTCTGCCATGGCACAAATAAAAAAGATTAAAAAACCTAAGGGTTGATATACTACATTCCACCAATGTCCAGCCACCTGATCTGACACTATAGTTTTTAAACTAAGTGTTCCTGTAGTCATTAATAAAGCAATAAGTGCTATCCCCATGGCAATTTCATAACTAATTGCTTGAGAGGCTGCTCTTAAAGCAGACATCAATGAAAATTTATTATTAGAAGCCCAACCTCCAATCATTATACCATATACACCCATACTCACTACTGCTAGCACATAGAGTATACCAATATTCACATCAGCAATTTGTAAAGCAATAGTTCTTCCAAATAAAACAATATCTGTACTCCAAGGAATAACAGCACATGTCATTAAACTAGCGGTCATGGCTAATCCAGGTCCTAAAATAAATAACCATTTACTAGAAGCCGTTGGAATAATTTCCTCTTTCATTATTAATTTCAAACCATCTGCAAGTGGTTGTAATAAACCAAATGGCCCTGCTCTATTAGGTCCAGGTCTATCTTGTAAAATAGCTGCCACTTTTCTCTCACCAAATGTGGTATATAAAGTAATCAATAGTGTGGTGAGCACAATAATGACAATTAAAATTAATTTTTCAATAATAAAGGCCACATCTAATGCGAGTAATGTCATACTTTAAGAATTAGGCTTTTTTTGATTTTGATTAAAAGTATCACTGTGAGAAGGACCGTCTATCTCACTCAATCTAATAGAAGGTTTATTAACTTCACTTTCATGGTGAATGTCCATCAATAAATGAGGCGCTCTTCCATCATTCACAGCTTTAAATGTTTCAGTAGGTTTACTAGTGCCAATTTTACCAGCATAATGCCCTTGTGCAATAACCGAATGTCTATTAATTTCACGTGGACCCTCAATTACCCAGTCATTGGTATGTTTTTTATCAAAACGACAAGTATTACAAATCCAACCTGGTTTACCATCAGGGGTATCTTCAATTTCACCCCATTCATCTTTTCTCGCAGTGACTCTAAAAACTTCATCGCCTCTATTCCATAAAGTCACACGACCAGAACAAGTAGGGCAATCACGATGCGCATCCATAGGCTTTAAAAACCAAACTCTATTTTTAAAACGGAAGGTCTTATCCGTTAAAGCACCTACAGGACATACGTCTATGACATTTCCTATAAATTCATTGTCTAAACTTTTTTCAATATGTGTTGCTATTTCCGCATGATCTCCTCTATCCAAAACGCCATGTTCTCTTTTTTGAGTTAATTGATCGGCCGTAAAAACACATCGATAACATAAAATACAACGCGTCATATGCAATTGTATATGTTTTCCTAAATCATGCTTTTTGAAAGTTCGTCTTTGAAATTCATATCGAGTCTTAGACTTTCCGTGTTCAAAACTTAAATCTTGTAAATGACATTCGCCTGCTTGATCACAAATAGGACAATCTAATGGATGATTCAATAATAAAAATTCTACAACACCCGCTCTTGCATCAATCACTTTTTCACTAGTAATATTTTTTACTTCCATGCCATCCATAACAGTGGTACGACAAGATGCTACTAACTTTGGCATGGGACGGGGATCTTTTTCAGAACCTTTGGATACTTCTACTAAACAAGTACGACATTTTCCACCACTACCTTGCAGCTTACTATAATAACACATAGCGGGCGGTGCCA
>CAZWTV010000044.1:0-13296 GCA_964637225.1 uncultured Sediminibacterium sp. | reverse complement strand
TTGCAATAGTACTCATTCCATTCAAATGTTTTGAATAAAAAATTACTTATGAAAAAAATAGTATTTCTTGTTTTACTAAGTTTTATGTTATTACATAAAGGCTATACTCAAAGTAAAGCAGAAAAAAAATGGATACAAACACAATTCAAGCAATTATCCTTAGATGAAAAAATTGCTCAATTAATGATTATTAGAGCACATAGTAACTGGGATGCAAAAAAAATTGATACACTTACACAACTTATTAAGAAGTATAATGTGGGTGGCTTATGTTTTTTTCAAGGAGGACCCGTGAGACAGGCCTTACAAACCAACTATTACCAATCCATCGCTAAAACCCCACTTTTAATTACAATTGACGCTGAATGGGGTGTAGGCATGCGTTTGGATAGTGTAGAAATGTTTCCAAGACAACTTTCATTAGGCGCCATTCCCTCTGACCAATTAGTATATCAAATGGGCGCAGCTATCGCAGCTCAATGTAAAAGATTAGGCATTCAAGTGAATTACGCTCCTGATGTAGACATTAATAACAATCCAAGTAATCCAGTTATTAATGAAAGAAGTTTTGGACAAAATAAATCGAGGGTTATACAACATGGTATCGCTTATATGAAAGGCATGCAAGACAATGGTATCATGGCCACTGCAAAACATTTTCCTGGACATGGAGATGTTTCGGTCGACTCTCATTTAGATATTCCTATCATTAATAAAAATAAAGAGCAGCTATCCGATATGGAACTGGCACCATTTAAAGCACTTATTGATGCGGGTATTGAATCGGTGATGGTAGGACATTTATCGGTGCCTGCCATTGATAATCGACCCAAATATGCTACCTCATTATCCTCAAAAGCAATTAATGAACTATTAAAAAAAGAGATGGGTTTCAATGGGATTACTTTTACTGATGCCCTAGACATGAAAGCAATTAGTAATTATTTTCCTAAAGGAGAAGCCAATGTGCAAGCCATACTTGCAGGTAACGATATGCTTTGTTTACCTGGTGATATTGGAGAGTCTATTGAAAAAATAAAATTAGCTATTAAAGATAAAAGAATTACAAAAAAAGAAATAGATACAAGAGTTAAAAAAATTTTAGCAGCAAAATATAAATATGGCCTGAATCATTTCCAGCCTATAGATACCAACCATATTACCGCAGATTTAAATACCTCCGTTGGAGTTTTAAAATCTCAAATGGCTGCACAATCTCTAAGTTTTGTAAAACACACTGCTCTTAGTAATATAGATGTACGAAAAAAAACAGCTTATATTGCTTTGAATTTAATGAAGCCTAATTTACTCACTGAAGCTATTTCTAACAAATATGGGTTTCAAGTTTTTTATATAAATCCTAAAGATACTTTTGCACTTGAAACTGTAAAAAAATCGTTACCGTTTTTTGATCAAGTTATAGTAGGTATACATAATTATAACCGCAAGCCAGCAAATCATTTTGAAATTTCAGAACCTATCATTCAATTTTTAAATGAGCCACATCCTTCCAACTGGTTTCATCTTGTCTTTGGAAATCCTTATGCAGTGGGACATTTCAATAAAATTCAAAATATATTATTTGCCTACGAGGATAATAACTTTACGCAAGAAGCAGCCCTTCATTGGATAGAAGGTTCTTTACAAGCCAGTGGAGAATTACCAGTAACTGTGAGTGAAGACCTACCCTATGGAACCAAAAGTGAAAGTGTACCCTCAACCTATAACAATGAAAAACCAATAAGTCAAACCAATTTATCTTTCATAGATAAATTAGTGAAAGAAGCTATTGAAAAAAAAGCATTTCCAGGTTGTCAGGTATTAGTAGCAAAAAATAATAAAATTATTTTTAATAAAGCATATGGCAATACAGCTGCAGAGGGCTCAACACCCGTGAGCTTAAATACTTATTATGATTTAGCCTCTGTTACAAAAGTAAGTGCTACTACAATATCTATTATGAAGTTAGTAGAAGAAGGAAAAGTGGATATCAATAAGTCTATTGGCGATTATTTACCTTGGGTCAAAGGAAATGAAAAAGAGAAAATTACTTTAAAAGACTTATTACTACATCAAGCAGGTTTATTTCCCTATATTAAATTTTATGAGGCATTGCTAACACCCACAGGAACTTTAATAGAGGGTCTTGTTAGTCCTGTTCCAGATAAATTACATCATACCATGCTAACCCCCTCTAAATACTTACTTGATAGCTGGTCTGATACAATTAAAAATAAAATTTTAAGAAGCCCCATTACCACTCCTGGTAAATATGTTTATAGTGATAATGATTTTATTTTCTTGGGTTTGATTGTAGAACAAGTAACAGGAATGAGTTTACAAGCATATGCTACACAACAATTTTACGCACCCTTGGGTATGTCTTCTACTGGTTTTTTACCTTTACAAAAAACAACCCTTCAAAATATAGCCGCAACAGAAGTGGATAACTATTTTAGGCATGAACTCATTCAAGGGGCTGTGCATGACGAAGGAGCTGCAGTGATGGGTGGTATTGCTGGCCATGCAGGTTTATTTAGTAATGCTACCGACTTAGCTAAATTATATTTGATGCTTTTAAATAAAGGCCAATGGGAGGGAGTTTCTTATTTAAACCCTAGTACTATTGATTTATTTACCTCCTACAACACAAACAATAGTAGACGTGGCTTGGGGTTTGATAAACCCGAAAAGAATAATGCTATAGCTAAAGACCCTTATCCTTGTTTAAGCGCTTCTGCTAGCACTTTTGGACATACTGGATTTACAGGCACTTGTGTTTGGGCCGACCCTGAAAAACAGTTATTATTTATATTTTTATCTAATAGAGTTTATCCCTCTAGAGATAATAAAGCTTTTAGCGAATCTAATATAAGAGCTAAAATTCAAGAAGCGCTATATGCCTCACTCAACTAAAAATTTACAGTATATAAATTTTCTGTGGCTTTTTCTTATACTAACAATGAATCAAGTGAAAGCTCAAAATTTTTCACCATCACTTGGTAGTTGGAGAGAACATTACAATAATAAATCAATTAGACATGTAGTAAAAGGAGATATACTTTACGGCTCAACTACTCATCAAGTATTTAGTATAGATGCAAAAAATAATATTCATTTATGGGGAAAATCAAATGGACTGCACGATGTAGAGGTGGCTGCCATTGCTTGGGATACTATCCAAGCACAATTAATTATCGCTTATAATAATAGCAATATAGATTTAATAAAAGGAGATGAAATTTTTTCTATATCCGATATCTACTTATCAAATTTATACTCAAATAAAAAAATAAATTCAATCCAAGTAGTAGGTTCCTATGCCCTATTAAGCACCAATTTTGGCATTGTGGTCCTTGATTTAGTGAAACACGAAATAAAAGACACTTGGTTTGCCAATAACACAAGACAAGCACTAGTAACCTATCAGACTACAACTACTAGCGATAGCTTATATGCCATCACTGAGGAAGGTATATTCAGTACTGCTTTAAAAAATAATTACATAACAACCAACACATGGAAAAAAATGAATGGTTACGTAGAGTGTAATCAATTAAGTAGTTACAATAATACCATTTATGCTATTGGCAATAAAAATATTTATCAATTACCACAAACCACTTCTTTATATTATCAAAACCAGGGGACTATTAAGCATGTAACTGCCAATAAAGATGGACTATTTATTATTAGCTCCGATGGTAAAAATGGCAGCTTAGTAAATCTAAATGCTAGCGGGAACATAAACACTATTATAGATAAAAATTTTTTATCAGTGCCCTTAGATTTAGTCATAGACAATACTGCTATCTATGTTGCAGATAGCTTAAATGGTTTACTTCTAAAAAATGCTGCAACGGGATTTATAAATTTAGGTGGTCCTAGTGAAAAAATAGCTGGAAATTGTTTTATAAATAGTCAATACCTTTTAGCGCCTTTTGGAAATAAGATGCCAGGCTTTAGTACCTATAATGAAACAGGTTGGAAAAACTATTCTAAGTTAAATGATAAAGACCTACCCGCATTTACATCTGCTAGCATTGACCCCATGGATGCCAGCTGGTGGCTTTCAACAAACAATACACTCTTTCATTATAATTTAAATACAAATAATTTAGAGAATATAGTGCCCAATACAACAAACGGCGACTATACACAAATTGAATTTTCAACGGATGGGATTTTATGGGTATTACAAGATGGACAAGGTCTTGTACAAAAACAAGATAATAAATGGACTTCCATAATACCCCCTTCTAATTTTTTAAAAAATGGATTAAAAAAAATGGTAGTGAACCAACAAGGTCAAGTTTGGATCCCCGGTCCACCCAATCAAGGATTATATGTATATCAATCAAACAAATATTTTACTAATTCCACCTGGAAGCAATTAACTACTATGAAGAGTAATGGAAATTTACCAAGTAATAATGTATTGAGTGTAGCTTTAGATAAGAAAGGATCGGTTTGGGTGGGAACCGATAATGGTATTGGTATTTTTAATTGTGCAGACCTTACGAAAGAAGTTTGCGACGCCTACTTACCCACTATTAAAAATACCAATGGATTTTTAGGCTTATTATTACAAAGAGAATCGGTCAATTGTATTGCAGTAGATGGGGCAAATAGAAAATGGGTTGGCACTCAAAATGGAGCATGGCTTCTTAGTGCTGATGGCACAGCTATTATTGAACATTTTACAAAAAATAATAGTCCCATTCCCAATGACACCATTTTACAAATATTGATTGACCCCAATTTCGGAGATGTTTTTTTTAATACGGCAAGTGAAATAGTAAGTTATAGAGGCTTTGCAACTGAGGGAACCCATAACCAAAAAAAAGAAATTCAAATATATCCAAATCCAGTACCTCCATCGTATACGGGTCCCATTGCATTTAGAGGATTAGTAGAAAATGCTTTAGTGAAAATTACAGATATCAGTGGTAGTTTAATATTTGAAACACGTGCTCTAGGAGGACAAGCTATTTGGAATGGAAAATCATTCAATGGCAATAAAGTAGCCACTGGTGTTTACCTTGTTTTTGTAAGAGATGAGTTAGGAAACGAGAAAACAGTTGGAAAAATACTTATCACCAAAGGAGCTATAAATTAATTCGCTAGCATTTCAAAACTTTTGAAAGATTTAAACCTCCAAGTGCCCTGATCACCTGGCACTACTCGATACATAATTTGTCTAACCTTATTGGTCGGCGTTTTTATACTAGTATCAGATTCATATATGGGAAACTTTCTAAATAATACACCCTCCACTAATTTATATTCATCTTTTCCTCTATAACCCTTACTTAATTGCATGTCATTAGTAATATCAGGAAAATAAATAGGTTCAATTCTTTCATTTTCTCTTGAGGCAATACTAAAAAGACTCAACTTTTCATTAGCATCCATTACAAAAATTATAATATCAGGAAATCCATCATTGTTTAAATCATCTACTTCTGCCGATAACACTCTTCCTTTTAATTCAAGATTTACTTCTCTTACTTCTGCCTTAAAACCAATGGGTCTAATATTTAAAGTATTACGATCGACATTTCTATTCATGCAAGTAATTCGATAACCAGCTTTTCCAATTTTAACTGTACTATCATACTTATTCCATTTTTGTCCCCAGCTAGTTACACCAATAAATAAACAAACAAAAAATAAATTTTTATACATATAAATTTTATTACTACCCCAAAGTTAATAGAAATTTTAAATTCTAACTTACCCCCTTTTCCAATACCTATTCATTGTGCAGCAACTCTTAAACATAAGAACTCTAAAAAAATAAGGCTTCCGCTAAAGAAGCCTTATCAAGATTATATATTAAATAAGTGATTCATTATTACAGAGCCAATACAGCAGTAATACTTATTTCAATATTCACATTACGAGGCAACGTTTTAACTGCAACTGTTTCACGAGCAGGGAAATGAGAGGTAAAATAGCTACCATAAACTTCATTAACTTGAGCAAATAATTGCATATCACTTAAAAAAATACTTGTTTTTACCACATGGGCAAAACTTAGTTTAGCTTCTTCTAAAATGGCTTTAATATTCTCCATCACTTGTCTTGTTTCAGCTTGGATATCGGTTAATACTAATTCACCTGTAGCAGGATTAAAAGCCACCTGTCCACTAGCAAATAAAAAGCCATTTGCAATAACTGCTTGACTGTAAGGCCCAATGGGTGTAGGCACTTTACTTGTTTGAATAATTTCTTTTGACATATTATTGAATTAAGAATGCAATTTCTTGTTTTTCTAGCAATTCACCACCTATTTTTGTGAAACATTTAAAAAAATTGGCAACCTTATTATACATAGATACCGCTGGGGAAAAAGCGACTGTGGCCATAAGTCAAAACGGAAAGCTACTGGCTCTGCAAGAAAATGGGGAGGCACAAACGCATAGTTCATTTTTACATGTAGCCATTGAAAATTTGATTCATGAGACTAAAATTTCATTAGCGTCCATGGATGCAATTGTGGTCACCAAAGGGCCAGGTAGTTACACAGGCTTAAGAGTTGGTATGTCAAGTGCCAAAGGCATTGCCTATGCTTTAGATAAACCCTTAATTGGCCTATCCACCTTGACGCTACTAGCTAAGACAGCCTCTAAGCACCCTTGGCTAAATGATAAAAAAGAAAAAACTTACTTATTTGCAATGATAGATGCCAGGAGAATGGAAGTTTTTGGTGCAATGTATGATACTAGCTTAAATATCATTTTGCCAGAACAAGCCTTAGAAATTAATACAGAATATCTTTCACAATTAATAGCCAAAAACCCTATACTTTGTATAGGTTCTGCTGCTAGCAAGGCCCAAACATTGATACAAAATCCAAACATCTTTTTTGTAGAACAGCATTATGATATTTTGAATGGTATTGAATTTGCAGAAGCTGCTTTTGCAGCCGGTAAATTTGAAGATGTAGCCTATACTACCCCCTCTTATTTAAAAGAATTTTACTTTAAAAAGTAGCTCAATTTTAACAGAATTTGTGGTTAAAATTGTGATGAGCGGTTTTAAACCTACTTTGTAGGAGATAATCTAAGTGATTGAAGAATTTTTTTTTGAATTTTAAGAAAGCTGGGGGTACCATTCATTAAAATATTAAGAAAATTTTTAAATATAAATTGTAAATTCGTATCTGAGTTTTACCCCCAAAAAATTATGAAATGAATCAGTCACTACCACAACTACAATTAATAAATGGCGCTACTCCATTAAAAGTAGATTTACTTCACTCTAAAAAAGCTGCAATGATATTGCGCGCTTTAAATCATAAGCTTCGTCAACAAATTATTAAGTTAATTGACGAACATAAAAAAGTAACAGTTACAGAAATTTATGTAAAGTTACGACTAGAGCAATCTGTTGCATCTCAACATTTAGCTATTCTAAGAAGAGCCAATATAGTAAACACCATACGTGAAGGAAAATTTATTTATTACGCTGTTGATTATTCACGATTAGATCAAATAAATAAATTTGTAGAACAACTCGTAGGATAATCTATGTCCTTATCACTAACCACTTTTCTCGAAATCATTGAAGATGAAAAAAACATCATTATTGATGCAAGATCTCTAGATACATTTTTGGAAGGTTTCATCCCCAATTCAATACATATTACACCCGCCACCGCTAAGTATGCTATTGCAATGGATATCATCAAAAAAGACAGCCCTTTGGTATTTATACTTGATGAAGCTACTGCCAAGGAAACATTAGCCTATTTTTCAAAAGCTCAATTCACAGAAATAAAAGGTTATTTAGAAGGGGGATATGCCACTTGGATAGCTGCAAATAAAAAAAACGATTTAATCATTGAAGTAGAAGTGGACGAACTAGCAATGGATATACCATTTGATGAATACTTAATGATTTTAGATTGTAGAGCAGAGGAAGATTTTAATAAAAAACATATTCAAAATGCGGTATCCCTTCCTTTAGCAGAAATGGGAGATCCTGGATCTATGTCTGAACTAGACGAACATTTTAATATTTATATTCTGAGTGAAAATGGGCAGAATAGCACACTTGCAGCTAGCCTGCTAAAAAAACAAGGTATACATAATATAAGAATAGTAGCAGGTGGCTGGGAAGCAGTTCAATCTTTAGCTGAAAAATTTGTTTTTGAAACAACAAAAATGATACCTGATAAAGAAGAAGATACATTACTTAATGAAGAATAATAATACATTATTAGCACTAGTTTACTACTAGTTTCTCATGTTTGCTTGCATCATATTCATATCTCCATCTTCTATGACTCCACAAATAATTAGCAGGCTTTGCTTTTATTTTTTCTTCAAGAATTTTTACATATAAAGCAGTAAGTTGACCATCCTTAAAATAATTAGGTGAGCTTGTCATGATTTCATATTCAGAATGATAATACCCTCTTTTCACACGATAAAAATGTACAAATACCTGTGCGGTATTATTTAATAGGGCCCCCTTCTCAGGGCCTTTGACAAAGGGAGTAAGTCTACCAAAAAAAGACACCCAATAAGCTGATAAAGGATTGCCCGGATTTTGATCTGCAGCTAATGCCATTGCATATTTACCGCGATGAGCATATTGATGAAACTGAGTTTTAAAATTAGTAGCTGGAATCATGATACTTCCATAACGTTTTCTTAACTTAAGAATAATTTTGTTAAAATGAGAATTACTTAATGGCATATAAACCGCTATGAAAGGATATTTTCCATATTTGGCAACTCCCCAATTTGCAAATTCCCAATTAAAAAAATGCCCTGCCATTAATTGAACAGATTGTCCAGTCTCATATAAGTTATTTAACACTTCAACATTTGAAGTAAATCTCTTTTCAAAATTTTTATCTGAAATAGAAATGAGTTTAAAGGTTTCTATAAATGAATCTGTAAACTGTTGATAAAATTCTTTAGCAATTTTTTTTCTCTCTGCTACTGATTTTTGAGGAAAAGCAATGGCTAAGTTTTGTTGAACCACTTCTACTCTATATTTGAATACATTTTGTAACAAAAAAGCAATGGTATCGCTTATAAAATAAAGAACCCTCCATGGAAGTAAAGAAAATAAATAAACAAAAAAGTAAATAATAAGATACATGTAAATTCTTTATATTCAACGTTAGAGGGGATCCACCCAGGCATTATGTTCTTTTAATAGAAGTATTAGTTCATCTACAGCTGTGGCACTATCAATATTGCGCTTCATGATCTCTTTACCTTTATACAAAGTAATCTTACCCACTCCACTACCCACATAACCAAAATCGGCATCTGCCATTTCACCAGGCCCATTCACTATACAACCCATTATCGCAATTTTCAAACCTTTCAAATGATGTGTCACTGCTCTAATTTTGGCAGTAGTTTCTTGTAATTCAAACAAAGTTCTTCCACAGCTAGGACAAGAAATATATTCTGTTTTTGAAATTCTTGTACGTGTGGCTTGTAAAATTCCAAATGCAGTAGTATTTAAAAATTGTTCAATAGAATGATGTGTGAAATAATTTCTACCTGACACTTTACCTAATGCATCTTGTTGGTCTTCTATGCTAAGGCAAATACCATCTCCAAAACCATCTAAGAAAAGTGCTCCTGTCTCAGTAGCAAAATGTATTAAATGCTCATCAGAAGTGTGCTGTTTACTATGGGTCATTAATATAACAGGAGATTGAATATTAAGTTCCATAAAACGTATCATCATTCTCCTTACTGCAGGCATAGCATGGGCTAAAGAACTTCTTAAACAAAATACAACTGTTACATCTTTCGCTATTGTTACTAATTCTTCATCAGTGATTCCCTTTTTATTTCCATAACAATTGACTTCCACAAAATTTATAAAATCGCTTTTACTAGAAGCTTCTAAATAAGATGCATGTGTAAATAAGGGTAAATATTTTTTTCTATTGGTTGCTTTTAGCCATTGATCAGGACTTGTAATAACTCTCAAAGTACCAGGTAATTCGAAAGATAATAACTCTTGTGGTGAGTAAATGAAGTCTGCTGCTGCATCTGAAATATTCCACTTGTCTGTTATGGGGTCGTAGATATAACCTATCGCATTTAAATCAGTGGGTGAAATAGATTTTTTATTTTTATAATGAGCCATCACTACAGGAACAGAATTACTTCCTATCGTACTTACTTGATGCGTCGTCCTTCTTTTATATTCAAAAGGATTATAAGTTAATTTTTGAATAGGAGTTATATTTTCAGCCATGTGGGCTCTTTGTTCAGGATATCTTTTTACCAAATCCTTACATACAGGAATTTCAAATTCTGGATCCTCCGTTAAACTCACTCTAATAGTATCTCCAATACCATCTTCTAATAAAGTTCCAATACCAATGGCACTTTTAATACGACCATCTTCCCCATCTCCAGCTTCAGTAACTCCCAAATGTAAAGGGTAACATTCACCAAATTCATTTTGCATCTGCTGAATAAGTAATCGATAAGCTTGCACCATTACTTGAGGATTACTTGATTTCATACTTAAAATAATATTATGATAATCCAAGCTGCGCGCTATACGTAAAAATTCCATAGCACTTTCTACCATTCCCATAGCAGTATCACCGTAACGGCTCATAATACGATCACTCAAAGAGCCATGATTAGTTCCTATACGCATGGCTGTACCATGTTTTTTACAAATCAACACTAAAGGTGTAAATTTTTCTCGGATGCGCTCTATTTCCTCAATGTATTGCTCATCAGTATATTCAATTTGTTCAAATTTTTTCTTGTCAACATAATTGCCTGGATTCACCCTTACTTTTTCAACGATAGTAGCTGCAATTTCTGCTGCATTGGGAGTGAAATGAATATCTGCCACAATAGGTGTGGTATAACCTTGATTATGAAGTGATGCTTTAATAGCAGCTAAATTTTCTGCTTCTTTTTTACTGGGTGCAGTAATTCTTACCAATTCAGCACCTGCCTTAATACATCGGATAACCTGAGCTACCGTTTTTTCAGTATCTAAAGTATCGGTGGTGGTCATAGTTTGCACTCTAATAGGATGGCCACCCCCAATAATGAGGTTACCTACTTTTACTTCTCTTGTAATTAAACGTTTATAAGAGGTAATAGAATTACAATACTGTTCCATAATTAACTTATGTAAAGATAATTATTTAATTGAACTTCTATTTTAAATTTGAACTGAACCCAGCGTGATTGTTGAAAAAGAACTAACCATTTTTATCGAAGACCTTGTAAGAAGCCTTGCTGTAAGAGTATTTTATTTAATACTGCTTCAGGGTTAATTTGCGTCCCCCCAGTTTTTCCAGTGATATGTAAGACGAAAAAGTAAATATGTGTGTTTTCTTCTTCATAGCCCAATATCCAAGAATGCTGATGGGTAGTATCGGTAGCTTTGATGTATGATAATTTAAAATTACTATTCTCTTGCTTCAAAATCATTTTTTTAAAAATTTCTTGAGAGCGTTTTTGAAAAGGTAATTCCTTAAAATAAACTCTTTTAATCAATCCTAATTGTTCATCAGCCGTGATATTAAGAGAGCCATCTTTCCAAAATTCATTGAGCGAAGCACTCACCACCCCTTTACCATAATGAATAGAATCAATATTTTTAAGTAGTTCTTGTCTTCCTAATTGTGATAAGATACTTTGATAATAGCTAATGGAATCCAATGATACCCAACTTTTGGGATCATGTTGTATAATACCTTTATCCAAAGCCATTAAAGTAGGTAAAATAAAAAAGCTACTTAATGGTGAAGAAGCAGAGTCTTTATAATGTGACAAATTAGCAATCGTAAATTTACCACTTCCGTTTTCTAATAATGCAAAGCTGCCCATTACTTGCGCGCTATCCATTATTTTTACTATAGAAGAGTCAATAGTTACATTGTTGGGAGAGCAAGCATAAGCACTTGCCACCCAAACAATGCCTACTAAATATTTGAATAAAGTATTCTTATACATCCTACAGAGTTATAGGTATTATTAATAGGTTTATTAAAATTTAATAAGATTACTATTCAATTCCTAATAATTCCACTTCAAAAATTAAAGTTGAACCTGGACCAATCATAGGGCCTGCTTGACGTTCTCCATAAGCCAATTCAGAAGGAATAAAAATTCTCCATTTGCTTCCAACAGACATAAGTGGTAAAGTCTCCTGCCATCCTCTTATTACTCCATTTAATGGAAAGCTAATGGGCTCCCCTCTTTGAACAGAGCTATCAAATACAGTTCCGTCAATTAAAGTACCATGATAATGACACCTTACTTTGTCTTTGATTGTTGGTTTAATGGTGTCTTTTCCTGCTACTAGTATTTCATATTGAATACCATTTGGTAAGCTTACCACACCTTGTTTTTTAGCATTTTTTGCTAAGAATTCTTGTCCTGCTAATTTGTTAGCTGCTGATTTTTCTGCACTCATTGTTTCTTGATATGTTTTAATACAATTATCTAATATACTATCAATGATGATAGATTTTCCTTCGAATCCTGCTAATAATCCTTTATTGAAAATGGCAAGATTAATTTTTTGTAAGCCTTGCCCACTTAAACTTTGTGCAATTCTAAAACCTAAAGCGTAAGAGGCACTGTCTTTACCATTTTTAATGGATGCATCAGTGGTATTTTTACTAGTAGCCACTTTAGCAGTAGATGTACTTTTGACTACTGGTGTAGTAGGTTTAGGACTTGATTTAGTTTGGGCTTGTACACTTTGCATAATAGAAAATACCGCAAAGAATAAAATTTGTTTTTTCATAAGACTAATTTAAAGATAGAATGGGGGCAAAAATACACTAGATATTCAATAATTCAACAATTCTTTGTTCCACTTTTTCAAAATGCATTTCAGCTAGTACTTCTTGCATTTTTTGTGCTATAATATCGGTTCCTAAATTGCCCATACTACCCTCATGGGTATGTGTTAATTTTGTTGAATAGGTAAAATTACCCGCTTCAATAGCTGCTCCCACTTGCTTATAAGCATCTCTAAAAGGAACTCCTTTTAATACTAGTTTATTCACCTCTTCCACACTAAATAAATACTGATATTTAGGATCTTCCAAAAGTCCTTTTTTCACCTCCATCTGTTGAATCATTAAAGTGGCTAATTCCATACAATTATTTAATTGTGTAAATGCAGGAAATAAATGTTCTTTTAATAATTGTAAATCACGATGATATCCAGAGGGCAAATTAGTAGTCATCATCATAATTTCATTAGGCAAAGCTTTAATTCTGTTACAATGAGACCTGATTAATTCAAATACATCCGGGTTCT
>CAZWTV010000043.1:0-13500 GCA_964637225.1 uncultured Sediminibacterium sp. | reverse complement strand
TTGTTGATCATGAGAAATTAAATCATTTATAGAAATTTTTTTTATCATACCTTCTTCTTGTTCTAAGAAAATGTAATTGTCTTTTGCAAATGAAAAATTACCCTTTATTATTTTACCCGATTTTAAATTCCAGCAATCTAAAGTAATTCCATCTCCTTTATGATAATGACCTCCAACATGGGCAAGGACATTTACACTTTTAAAAAATAAAATTAAAAAGACTAAATAAATTAAATTTTTCATCATTAAGGTCTTGTATAGGTGACGCTCATAACTGCACTATCTACAATTTTATTTTTCATTCCAGCTAATAAAATGTCCATAGTAACTTGTGTATTCGGCACAGTGATTGTAGGCAGTGCATTTAAAGCATATAATGTTAAAACATAAATTTTTGGTCCTGGGCCTTGTGAGCAAGGGGGAGTATAACTTGTTTTTCCATCTACAGTATTGATACCAAATATTCCAATTGATTTTGAATTATCTGGAATAAAATTTGTCGAAATTGGTATGTTATATAGAACTATGTAAACGTGCTTTTCCCCAGTGGGAGGAATTGTATACATGGTGATTGCATAACTATTTGTTGAGCTAGGTGCATTTGACCATTGTAAACCAGGTGAGATGCCTAAGCTATCGCAGGTATATAGTTTGGGGAAAATTCCATTGTGTACAAATCCGTTTCCACTGAATTTCAATTGATTAGCAATTGTAGGAGTACTTGAAGAAGAGTTTGAGCTAGTAGAATTTTGAATTGAACTGTTAGATTTTTGGCAACTTGATAAAACAAGATTTGAAAGTCCAAGTATTAATAAAAAAATAAAGATAAAGTTTTTCAAAATTTTTTTTACAAATTTGACTTAAAAATAGCAATATAGTTTAATAATCTATTAAACTTTAGTTATAAATTTAAATCAAATCCTTTAAAACTTATCAAACTGAAAAGACTATTTTTTCTTATTTTATTTTTTTGTTTTTACACTAATTTAATAGCTCAAACTTATTCCATTATTTTGGGAAGGCCTACTGATAAAAGTATCACATTAAATATTCTTTTTGACCAAAATGTAGATTTTTTTCTAGAATATGGCACTTCATCCACTTTGTATACAAAATCAACTTCCACTTTTACTGGTGTCGCAAATACACCTTCAATAATTGAATTGAATGAATTAGCAATAAATACTAAGTATTATTATCGACTAAAATTTAAATTAAATTCCATTTCAACTTTTAGTACAGGTCCTGAATATTTTTTTCAAACCCAGCGTGAAAAGGGGTCTCTCTTTACATTTACTATTGAAGCCGATGAGCACTTATATGATAAGAAAGGAGTTAGAAGCATGTATCAAGTGACGCTTAATAATGAAGCAAAAGATAAGCCAGATTTTATGTTGACATTAGGGGATATTTTTGGCGATGACCATAATCCCACTACTATAACATCCAATGATTTAAATTTGCTACATAAAGATTATAGACAATACTTAGGTTCTATTTGTCATTCTATTCCTCTTTTTATAAGTTTAGGAAATCATGAGGGTGAAAATAATTTTTATTTAAATCAGAATCCTCCAAATAATTTGGCTGTTTGGGGCACTTATTGGAGAAAATTTTATTATCCCAATCCCTCATCAAATTATTTTTATTCAGGAAACGCAGAAATGGAGCCTTATGGTATAGGAAATCCAGAAAATTATTATTCATGGACTTGGGGAGATGCCCTTTTTGTTGTATTAGATGTATATAGATATCAAAATATAAATTCAGATAAACCTCAAAATTGGGATTGGACGTTAGGTTTCAAACAATATTCTTGGCTGAAAAATACATTAGAAAATAGCTCAGCTAAATATAAATTCGTATTTGCACATCATATCAGGGGACAAGGAAGGGGAGGTTTAACTAATGCAAAATTATATGAATGGGGCGGGTATGAAGCAGATGGAAAAACATATGGTTTTGATATTAATAGGCCAGGTTGGGGAAAACCTATACATCAATTATTTAAAGATAACGGGGTAAATATATTTTTTCAAGGGCATGATCACTTATTTGCTCATGAAATTTTAGATGGAATACATTATCAAGAAGTTCCTATGCCTAGTGATTCAACATACATGATTGGAAAATTAGCCAACGCAGATGCCTATACTTCTGATACTTTAGATGGAACTGGACATATTAGAGTAAATGTTTCAAGTTCTTGTGTTAAGGTTGAATATGTAAAAGCTTATTTGCCTAAAGATACAATAGATGGCAAACACAAAAATCAAGAAATTGGATTTACTTATACAGTGGGTCCATGTATTGTAACTGGGGTTCAAGATATACAAGATAAGGTCATGGATGAACTTGTAAAAGTTTACCCCATTCCCACCAATAACATTATTCAATTAAAATTTAAAGAGCCTATCTTTAATTTTGAAGTTAAATTAAGAGATGAACTAGGTAATATTGTACTACTTTCAAACCAGAATCAAATAAATATAAATTCATTACCCAATGGTGTTTATATTTTATCTGTCCAAACAAGTAAATGGCAAGTAAGTAAAAAAATTTTAATAAATAAATAAATAGTTGACATGAGGTTTAGATATACGCTTATATTTTTATTTGTAAGTTATTTTTTACATGCTCAAAATTATACGGAGATATTAGGTCGTCCTACTGATAATTCAATAACTATGAATATTTTGTTCGATAAATCGGTTAATGTATATTGGGAGTATGGATTATCCACTGGCTCTTATACAAATAATACAATTATCTATTCAACTGTAGCAGATACTCCCATTGAAGTTACATTTAATAATTTACTGCCAAATTCAAAATATTTTTATCGTACTAAGTATAAGTTAATTGGATCAAATACATATATAAATGGTGCAGAACATTATTTTCAAACACAAAGAAAAAGTGGAGCCACTTTTACATTTGTAGTAGAGGCGGATCCACATTTAGATAGTAATTGCGATCCAGAGGCATATAAACTTACATTACAACATATGCTCTCAAAAAAGCCAGATTTTATAATTGACTTAGGTGATAATACTATGAATGATAAATTACCAGTTATAGATAAACAATCAATTATTGATAGAACATTACTATTTAGGAAATATTTCAACGAGCTAACACATTCTGCCCCTTTGTTTGTTACACTAGGAAATCATGAAGGGGAATTGGGTTGGTTGCCTAATACTAACGAAAATAGTTTGCCTACTATGGCCGCTTTAATTAGAAAGACTTATTTCCCAAATCCATTTCCCAACTCATTTTATACTGGAAATACTGTTATGGATCCTATAGTAGGCCTAAGAGAAAACTATTATTCTTGGGAATGGGGTGATGCCTTATTTGTAGTAATTGATCCGTATATGTACACAAAATCAAAGCCTGAATGGGGTTGGAGTGTTGGATGGGATCAATACAATTGGCTAAAAAAGACCTTAAGTAATAGTAAAGCAAAATATAAATTTTTATTTAGTCATCAATTAGTAGGTGGTTCAGGTACAGAGGGTAGAGGTGGTTCTGAGTTTGCTCATCTTTATGAAATGGGCGGTCGAAATACCGATTCCACCTATGGGTTTTCAACCAATAGGTCAGGCTGGGATAAACCAATACATTATTTATTATTTGAAAATAAAGCAAGTATTTATTTTCATGGACATGATCATTTATATGCAAAACAAGATAAAGATGGAATTGTATATCAAGAAGTGCCTCAACCTTCAGCAAAAAATTTAAATACTATTACAGGCACAAGTTATGGCTATGTTAATGGAATTTTAATGCCTAATAGAGGCTACTTATATATTACTGTAAGTCCAGAAAAGGTTCAGGTTGACTATATTAAAACCTATTTACCCACTGAAGAAAATGCAACAAGAAAAAATGGTGAAATTGCTTACTCATATTCAATAGTGCCTTCAATGATAACAGGTATCAATGAAATCAATGCCGAAGATTTCATTAAAATCTTTCCTAATCCAGTTACTAATAAATTAATTATTCAAGGAGGTAATACAACTCAAAAATTTGAAGTTAAAATTTTAAATATAATGGGAGAGATACTACTCTTAAGCAATAAAAAAGAAATTGACGTTTCTTTTTTATCAAACGGAGTATATTTTTTAAATTATGAAACTGAAAATTATATAGTAAGTAAAAAGATTATCGTGCAGCACTAACAATTATTAATTAAAATCGTAATAATAACTTTTATTTTTAATTAGGATTATTGGCACGATACACTCTGAGAAAATTACCCCCTAAAACTTTTGCAATATCTTTATCTGAATATCCTCGTTTTATAAGAGCTTTTGTAAAGGCTGGATAATCTAACACTGTTTTTAATTCTTTGGGAGCTGAATTAATACCATCAAAGTCAGAACCTATGCCCACATGGTCAATGCCAATTAAAGCTACGATATGGTCAAAATGATGCATGAGTAATTCTATATCTGGTTTAATTGCTTCGCTTTCTTCAGGATACTTTTCAGAGACCATAGTGAATGCGTATTCTCTTTGTAAACCTGTGGCTAACAAAGAATCAATTTCGGCTTTATGATTTTTTCTAAAAGCTGCATCTTTTTTACTAAAATTACTATCAACAAAACCAGAAAAAAAGTTTAAATGAATCACACCTCCATTTTCTCCTATAGCTTTGATTTGATCATCTTTTAAATTTCTACTAACAGGACAAATGGAATAAGCATTACTATGAGAAGCAATAACAGGCTTGGTGGTTGTTTTAATTGCATCCCAAAAAGTGGCTTCACCCACATGAGAAATATCAACTATAATACCTAGTTTATTCATGCGCGCAATAATTTCTTTTCCAAAACTTGTAAGGCCTCTGGGACCTGTGTATTTGGGGTCTTTTTCATCGGCATGGGAGCTTGCCCAACTAGGTGAATTATTCCAGGTTAAAGTCATATATCGAACTCCTCTTTTATAAAAAGTATCTAGTCTGTCAATTTTATCTTCTAACATATGACCTCCTTCAACACCATATTGAGCTACAATTTTATTTTCCTTCAAAGCTTTTTGTATTTGATTCCAAGTTTTTGCAATGACAATTTTATCTGGGTTACGGGCAGCCACTGCTTCCAAGGTATCCATCGATCTCATTGCCCAGGCATAAGGATTGGCTTTCTCTCCATCACACCAAACTGAAAATAATTGATAATCCAATCCGCCTTGTTTGAACCTTTTTAAATCGGAATGATTGATGCCAGTTAGGTCTTGATCTAGGCTCACTTTTTTCTCTATACATGCCGTGATGCAGTCGTTATGTGTGTCAACAAGAATAGATTTATAATGTATAGCTTGTGCTTGGGCACCACTTGAAATGAGTAAGAAGAGGGCAACTAAGTATTTCATAGTCTAGTATTGTTTTATTGACAACTAAAATAGTTATTTTTGCTCACCTAAAATAGACTATGTTAGACAAATTAGAAGCCATAAAAGCAAGATTTCAGCAGGTAGGAGTGGCTTTGACCAATCCAGAAATTATAAATAACCAATCTGAATTTGGTAAGATGAGCAAAGAATATCGTTCATTGGAGAAAATTGTGGTTCCCTATGAAAGATATAGTAAGGTTTTACAAGAACATAAGTTTGCTAAAGAGTCATTGAATGCAGAGGATGCAGAAATGAGAGAATTAGCCAAGATGGAATTACCCTCTTTAGAACTAGAAAAAGAAAGTTTGGAAAAACAATTAACAAAATTATTAATTCCTAAGGATCCGCAGGACGACAAGAATGCCATCATAGAATTAAGGGCGGGCACAGGCGGTGATGAAGCAAGTTTATTTGTAGGGGATTTACTTACCATGTATACAAAGTATTGTCAGAAAAAAGGGTGGAAGGTTTCAATGGTAAGTGAAAGTGAAGGTACCGTAGGTGGATATAAAGAAGTTATTTTAGAAGTTACTGGGGAAGATGTATATGGCACTCTAAAATTTGAGAGTGGTGTACATCGTGTACAAAGAGTTCCTACTACTGAAACACAAGGAAGGGTGCATACATCGGCAGCTACTGTTGCCGTCATGCCAGAAGCGGAGGAGGTAGATTTTGTTTTGAATCCTGCCGATGTTAAAATGGAAACATCTCGAAGTGGTGGAGCCGGCGGACAAAATGTAAATAAAGTGGAGACAAAAGTAATGCTTACACATATACCTACAGGTACTGTGGTCATTTGTCAAACAGAACGTTCTCAATTAGGTAACAGAGAGAAAGCAATGACGATGTTACGTACTAAATTATTTGAAGAACAAGTACGTAAGCAAGAAGATGAAATTTCAAGACATCGTAAAACTTTGGTAAGTACTGGTGACAGAAGTGCAAAAATTCGAACCTACAATTGGCCACAGGGAAGAGTCACAGACCATCGAGTGGGAGTCACTTCCTATAATTTAGATGCGGTGGTAAATGGAGAAATTGAAGAATTTATTGAAGCACTTCAAGTGGCAGAGAATGCAGAGAAAATGTTAGTGAAGCAATAGTAACAATAGTTCTAATTTAATAAATGATTAGTAGAAATTTTTATTGATTAGAGATATTTTTTTCCCAAAGCCAAGCAGTGCGCATCATTTCATTTAAATCATATTTACAGTTCCAGCCAAGTTTTTTTACAGCATAATGGTTGTTGGCATAAATAGCCACAATATCTCCTGCTCTTCTTGGACCAATTTCATAATTTAATTGTATCCCTGAAACTTTTTCAAAAGCTTGAATCGCTTCTAAAACAGTGATGCCATTCCCAGTACCTAAATTAAAAATATCGCATTGATTTAGTTTGTTTTCCTTGATGGAAAGTTGTAAGGCTAAAGTATGAGCATGTGCAATATCGCAAACATGAATATAATCACGAATACAACTACCATCTCTAGTATTATAATCGTTTCCATGTACCTGCATCTTTGGTAATTTTCCTATAGCTGTTTGAGTTATGGCTGGTACTAAATTTTGAGGCGGTCCAATAGGTAATTCTCCTATGGCAACAGATGGGTGTGCACCAACTGGGTTGAAATATCGAAGTAAAATAGCGGAAATAGGATGTGCTTTAGCAGTATCTTGAACAATGGTTTCTCCCATTTGCTTGGTAGCACCATAAGGGGAGGCCGCCGTTTTTAATGGGGTTTGTTCTGTTACAGGTATATGATCTGGATTCCCATATACGGTACAAGAGGAAGAAAAAATAAAATGCTTGACTTGATATTGAATAGCTAAACTGAGTAAATGAGTTAAAGAACCAATATTATTTTGATAATATTCCAAAGGTTTTTCTACGGATTCCCCCACGGCTTTAAAAGCTGCAAAGTGTATAATACCCATCAAATTTTTATGATGTATGAAAATTTCTTCAGTTGCTTTTCTATCAGTTAAGTCTACTTCGTAATTTTTTATTTTTTTTCCTGTAATTTTCTCAATGCCTTTTAATGAAGAAGCAGAAGATCTAGATAAATTATCAGCAGAGATAACTTCAAATCCATTTTCAATTAAATCAACAATGGTATGTGCTCCGATATAGCCTGTACCGCCAGTTACAAGAATTGTTTGCATGCTGAATGGTTTGCAACAAAAGTAATGAAAATTATGCTTTACTTGCCAGCGTAAATCCAAGTGTAGTACCCACATTTATCTTACTTCGCACATGTATTGTTTCCCCATGCGCTTCTATAATATGCTTACATATGGCAAGACCTAAGCCAGTTCCTCCAATATCTCTATTTCTTGCATCATCAGTTCTATAAAATCTTTCAAATAAACGAGGTAAATGTTCTTCTGCAATACCAATGCCATCGTCACTTATTTCTATGAGAATTTTTTGATCTTCTATTTTATATACACTTGCAGTAATGGAGCCGTCAATTTTTCCATATTTAGCGGCGTTCGTTAATATATTCACTAAAACTTGATAAATTTTATTTTTATCTGCAAATACATAAGTAGGCGTTTCAGATCCCTTTTTAAATTGAAATTGAATATTTTTTTTAATCCATTTCACATTTAAATTATTGACTGCCTCATTGATAATATCTTGAATGATAAAAGATTGTTTTAAGATAGGATCTTTATTAATTTCTAAATTGGTAATAGCGTCCACATCATTTAGTAATTGTACAAGTCTTTGCACATTTGATTGAGCTTTTTGTACAAACTTAGAGCTTGTTTCAGGATCTTCTGTGGCACCATCGTTCAATAATTCCAAATAACCTTGTATCGCAAAAACGGGCGTCTTAATTTCATGAGATAAATTCTGTAAAAATTCTTTCCTAAAAGCTTCGTTAGATTGAAGATCTTGAATTTCTTTTGTTTTTTGAGCTGCCCATTCTTCTACATCTTCTCTGACATCATCAATACCTTTTTGTGGTAAAATATATTTTTGGTAGGCTTCTTCTCTTTTACTCGCTTTGGTTTGAGCAATGAGTTTATAGATTAATTTTATTTTGCGATAAATAAAATATTCTAAAATTTGATTCATTAAAAAGTAAATACTAATAAAACTTACAATAAAATAAGTAACACAAAGTTTTATATTTGAAAAAAGCATGAAAATACTTAAAGCTATTAAACTAGCTAGCAGCAAGGATGTGAGCGCTGCCAATTGTTTGGGCGATAAATTCTTCTGTTTAAACATGTAATGTTACCCCTTTCTTTGAGAGGTTGAAGGTATTTAATTCTTCTTAATAATTGAATTTGTATCCTACTCCTTTTACGGTGGTGATACAATCTATACCTAATTTGGCTCTAATTTTTCTAATATGTACATCAATGGTTCTGTCTCCCACAATGACATCATTACCCCACACCTGAGATAATATTTCTCCCCTTAAAAAAACGCGACCGGGTTGTGCTGCGAGTAAATATAATAATTCAAATTCTTTTTTGGCTAATACGTATGTTACTCCTTTTAAAACCGTTTTATATTGATTAATATCAATCATTAAATCATTGACAACAATTACTTTATCATCGGTTTCTGTAGGTTGTATTCTTCTGAATAAAGCAGAAATTCTGCTCACCAAAACTTTCGGACTTATAGGTTTACTAATAAAATCATCACCTCCTAATTCTAAACCTTTAATATGTGACTCCTCGTCATTCAAAGCTGTAAGTAACACAATAAATGTTTTATCAAATTGTTTTTGGCTTCTTAGATATTCACATACTTCAAAACCAGTTCTTTTGGGCATCATAATATCCAAAATGATACAGTCTGGTAAAAATGATTTTGCTTTTTCAATGGCTTCGCTACCATCTTTAGCAGTAGCTACTTCATACCCTAATTTGAATAAATGAAAACTAATAATTTCAAGAATGTCAGGCTCGTCGTCTGCAATTAATATTTTTATAGGTGTATCCATAATTATATTGTAAAAATACCCTTAATAAGTTAGAAATGTGAATGTTACTTACATTATCAAATTGTTAACTAACAGTTATGGGGTTAGGATGAACTACTAATATATTTTATAAATGGGTTATATCGTTTTTCTCTTCCCCAAGTAGTTTCAGGCCCATGTCCAGAATAAATGGTAAGCGTATCTGGTAAGGGAAAAATTCTTTCTCTAATACTTTTGATTAAATCGTTGGGATTCGCTCCAGGTAAATCGGTTCTTCCAACACCATCTTTAAAAATTAAATCTCCACCTATGATAAAATCTTGATCAACATGATAAAAGCATACACTACCAGGGGAGTGCCCAGGGGTAAGCAAAACTTTGAATTGATCCTTGCCAAAATGAATTATTTGTTCATCATGAATATATTCAATGGGTCCTTTGTAGGCTTCTGTGGGTGCCCCCCATTTTGCCGCTGCTTCACTAAGCCGATCTAATACCACTTGTTCGTTGGGATGCAAATGTGCACTGAGGCCATAAGTTGCACTTACAAAATTATTACCAAAGACATGGTCTAAATGACAATGTGTATTTAGCAACATAAGTGGCTTTAAACTTTCTTTACTTATAAAATCAGATAAAATTTTTTCTTCGATACGTGTATAACAACCAGGATCTATAATAATAGCTTCTTTGAATTCATTGTATAATACATAAGTATTTTCTTGAAAAGCGCTAAAACAAAAACTTTGTAGGGTAATCATATATTAATGGATACTTAAGTATTGACAAATATTTTTTACAATAAAGGGGCCTTCGTAAATAAAACCGGTCCATACTTGAATTAAGGAGGCTCCTGCATTTATTTTTTCCCTAGCATCTTCGCCTCTAAAAATACCACCGCTAGCAATGATAGGAATACGACCTGCGAGATTTTGAGATAAATACTTTACAATTTCATTTGATTTATGAAGTAAAGGTTGACCACTTAATCCACCAGCGCCTATTTTTTTTGCTTTATCTTGATTCAATGTATTTAATAAGCTACGATCTATAGTAGTATTGGTGGCTATAAGACCTTCTATTTTTATTTCATAAGTTAAAGCAATGATATCATCTAAAGCTGCAGGTTCTAAATCGGGTGCTATTTTTAATAAAATGGGTTTATTGTTTTTATTTAAGTTTTGCAACTCAGAAAATATTTTTCTTAAAGATTCTTTATCTTGTAATGCACGAAGTCCGGGGGTATTGGGAGAACTCACATTCACTACAAAATAATCCACTACTTCTTCAAGTCCTTTAAAATTGATGCAATAATCTTTCCATGCTTCACTGTTTTCAGTAACCTTATTCTTTCCAATATTACCACCAACAATTAAAGCAGAATTTTTTTTGGCTTTTCTATCTTTTAACCTGTTGGCAATACGATCCACGCCTTCATTGTTAAAACCCATTCTGTTAATGAGGGCTTTTTGATCTGGAATTCTAAATAAACGTGGCGCCACATTACCTGCTTGTGGTTTTGGAGTGACAGTTCCAATTTCAACAAAACCAAATCCTAACATTTCTAGAGCATCAAGATGGGTAGCATTTTTATCGAAACCGGCCCCTAAACCAACTGGGTTAGGAAAATGAAGACCAAAGCAGTTTTTGGCTAAATTTTTTTCTGGATATTGAAAGGTAGTTGCTAATTGTTTTTCTAAAAGAGGAACTTTAGTGATACTGTCTAAACCTTTCATAGAAACTCTATGTGCCAATTCAGGCGGCAGCATAAATAAAAGGTTACGTGCAATAGGGTACCACATACAACAAATTTACAATGAAATATTTAGTTGCATAAACAACTTTTTGTAAAAATGATTACATTTAGGGTGTCAAAATTCTTTTTATGCAAGAAGCTTATATTGTAGCTGGCTACAGGACCGCTGTTACAAAAAGTAAAAAAGGTGGTTTTAGATTTATGCGTTCTGATGAATTAGCGATTGAAGTCATTAAGGGTTTAATGAAAAGTTTACCTGCTATGGATGCTACGTTAATTGATGATGTTATTGTGGGTAATGCAGTTCCAGAAGCAGAACAAGGATTACAATTTGGAAGAATCATTGCCGCTAAAGCTTTGGGAATTGAAGTGCCAGGAATTACCATAAATAGATATTGTGCTAGTGGTCTAGAAAGTATTGCAATGGCAACTGCCAAAATAAGATCAGGTATGGCCGATTGTATCATTGCAGGTGGAACTGAATCTATGTCTATGGTTCCAACGGCTGGTTGGAAAACAGTACCAGCTTACTCTATAACTGTTGATGAGCCAGATTATTATTTATCAATGGGTCTTACCGCTGAAGCGGTGGCTAATGAATATAAAATTTCTAGAGAAGACCAAGATGCATTTGCATTGGCTTCACATCAAAAAGCAAAACAAGCCATTGACAATGGTTATTTCAAAAAGGGCATATTACCAATTGAAGTAAATGAAACTTATATTAATGAAAAGAATAAAAGAGCTACGCGTACCTATACAGTGGATACTGATGAGGGGGTTAGAGCCGATACAACACTTGAAGCTTTGGCAAAATTAAAACCTGCTTTTGCTTTAAAAGGTTCAGTAACTGCAGGTAATTCATCTCAAACCAGTGATGGATCTAGTTTTGTTATGGTGATGAGTGAAAAATTGATGCTTTCTTTGGGATTAAAACCTATTGGACGTTTAGTGAATTGTGCTTCTGCGGGAGTGCATCCTAGAATTATGGGAATAGGTCCCATTGAGGCAGTCCCTAAAGTATTGAAGCTAGCTGCTATGAATTTAAATCAAATTGACTTGTTTGAATTAAATGAAGCTTTTGCTTCTCAATCCTTAGCTGTTATTAGAAACCTTGGTCTAGATATGGAAAAGGTAAATATTAATGGTGGTGCAATAGCATTGGGGCATCCTTTGGGTTGTACGGGTAGTAAATTAACGGTACAAATATTAAACGATCTAGAGCGTCTTCATAAAAAATATGGTATTGTCACTGCTTGTGTGGGAGGTGGTCAAGGTATTGCTGGTATTATTGAGCGACTTTAGTTCATCCTTTTCTTGGCATTTTTCGCCATTTTTTGCCTAAAATACAATAGCTTAGGAGCTACATAATTTTTTATAAGCAAACCTATAACTATGCGTATTACTATTCTTGCCTCTTTGTTATTGGCATCGGTTTTGTCAGTATCTCATTTGTCTGCACAAAAAGTAAAAAAGCAAGCACCCGCTTTAGTTACTAATGAAACCAAAGTAGACATTAATAAAGTATTTAAAAATTGGAAACCCAGAAATGTTGGGCCAGCGTCCATGAGTGGTCGTGTAACTACGATTGATGTGGAAGTTGCCAACCCCAATAATATTTGGATTGGAGCTGCTTCCGGAGGTGTTTGGAAAACTAATAATAGTGGTGTGAGTTGGACGCCTGTTTTTGATGAGCAACCCATTTTAAATATTGGATCTATAGCCATTCAACAATCTAATCCTAGTGTGGTCTGGGTAGGAACTGGTGAAGGAAATCCAAGAAATTCAGTTAGTCTAGGAGAAGGTATTTATAAAACCTTGGATGCAGGTAAAACATGGAAGAGAATGGGATTAGAGCAAACTAGGAATATACATAGAGTCATCATTGATCCCACCAATCCCAATATTGTGTATGCAGGTGCTATAGGAAATCCTTATGGGCAAAGTAAGAATAGAGGAGTGTTTAAAACTACAGATGGTGGTGAAACATGGGCCCAAGTTTTATATACCAATGATACTTCAGGAGTAGGTGATATGATTATGGATCCTAAAAATCCTAATAAGTTATTTGTAGCTATGTGGCATCATTATCGTAATCCCTACCATTTAGAAAGTGGTGGAAAAGGAAGTGGAATTTATATGACAATAGATGGGGGTAAGAATTTTACAAAGTTGGGAAAAGAAAATGGATTACCCGAAGGTAACTTAGGTCGTGTTGGAATTGCAATAAGTAGATCCAATCCAAATAGAGTATATGCTTTAGTAGAATCTACTAAAAGTGGATTGTATAGAAGTGACGATGGAGGATATAATTTTACTTTAGTAAATGCACAAAAATCTATTGTAGATAATCGTCCTTTTTATTTCCAAGATATTATTTGTGATCCA
>CAZWTV010000042.1:0-13638 GCA_964637225.1 uncultured Sediminibacterium sp. | reverse complement strand
GTTAACAAACTGTAAAGAGATATTTAGTATGTTTTCTATTTTAATCTAAATTATTGATTATCAATATTTTGTTATATAAAAGTGAATCTTTTAATTTTCAAATTATAAAGTATGTATATCACTTATCTTTGCACCCCTTAATGTTCTACTATGTTTAATAGTTTGAGTGAAAAATTAGAATCTGCGTTTAAGCATTTAAAAGGTCAAGCCAGAATTAATGAATTAAATGTAGCAAATACTTTAAAAGACATTAGAAAAGCTTTATTAGATGCAGATGTGAATTTTAAAATTGCCAAAGAATTTACAGATAGTGTAAAAGAAAAAGCAATTGGAGCAAAGGTCATCAATGCCATTAGTCCTGGACAATTAATGGTAAAAATTGTGCAAGATGAGTTAACGACTTTGATGGGAAGTGAAGCGTCTTTATTGGATGTATCAAAAAGTCCTACTATTATTTTAGTGGCAGGTTTACAAGGTTCTGGTAAAACAACTTTTTCAGGCAAGTTGGCTAACTATTTAAAAGCACAAAAAAAATCCCCTCTCTTAGTTGCTGCCGATATGTATAGACCCGCAGCTATGGATCAATTGACATTACTAGCAGAACAAGTGGGCGTAGATGTGTTTGTTGAAAGAGAAAATAAAAATGCAGTTTCCATTGCTCAAAATGCACTCGCCTATGCAAAAGCCAATAATAAAAACGTAGTTATTATTGATACTGCAGGCCGTTTAGCTGTGGATGAAGTAATGATGAATGAAGTAGCTACCATTAAAAATGAAATTCAACCTCAAGAAATTTTATTTGTAGTTGATTCCATGACAGGACAAGATGCGGTAAATACTGCTAAAGCTTTTAATGATCGTTTGGATTTTACCGGTGTAGTGTTAACAAAATTGGATGGAGATACCAGAGGAGGAGCAGCTTTATCTATTAAGTATACAGTGCATAAGCCAATAAAGTTTGTGAGCAGTGGTGAAAAGTTAGACACGCTTAGTGTATTTCATCCAGAAAGAATGGCTCAAAGAATTCTGGGAATGGGTGATATAACTTCATTGGTTGAAAAAGCACAATTACAATATGATGAAGCGGAAGCAAAGAAGTTAGAAAAGAAAATTCGAAAAAATCAATTTGATTTTGAAGATTTTTTATCACAGATTCAGCAGATAAAAAAAATGGGCAATATAAAAGATATGTTGGGTATGATCCCTGGAATGGGTAAAAATTTAAAAGATATTGATATCAAAGATGATGCTTTTAAAGGGGTGGAAGCCATTATTCAATCCATGACAGTTTTAGAAAGAAGAAATCCGGATTTACTTTCTGCTAGTCGAAAACAAAGAATTGCGAAAGGATCTGGAAAACAAATAGCTGAAATCAATGCTTTTATTAAACAGTTTGAACAAATGAAACAAATGATGAAGCAAATGTCTTCGGGTGCAATGGCAGGGAAAATACCTGGTTTAAAACGTTAATTAGATTATAATTCATTGATAATCAAATAACAATTGCAATATTGCCACTATATTGTTTGCATATTCGGTGGTTTATATTATCTTCGCGGTCGGTAAACCCTATTTAATAACGCCTATAAATTTCTATTTAACATGGCAGTAAAAATGAGACTACAACGTCACGGTAGTAAGAAAAGGCCTTTCTACTTTATAGTAGTGGCTGACGGACGTGCACCAAGAGATGGTAAATTCATCCAAAAAATTGGTACTTACAATCCTTTAACAGTTCCTGCAACTATTCAACTAGATCGCCAAAAAGCTTTAGAATGGCTTAATAAAGGTGCTCAACCTACGGATACAGTGCATAGAATTTTATCTTTTAAAGGAGTGCTCTATTTAAAGCATTTATTACGTGGAGTAAAATTAGGTTTGTTCGATGACGCTACAGCGATGGAAAAATTCCAAACTTGGTATGCTGCACATGAAACTAAAGTTGCAAGCGCTTCAGATACACACAAAAAAGCAGTAGCAGCTAAAAAAGTATATGTACCTGTTGCTAAAAAAGTAGCCGAGCCAGTAGCTGAGACAGAATCAGCACCAGCTGCAGAAACAACCACTGAGGAAGCAACCGCAGCGGAGTAATTTTAATTATAGAAGTTTAATTATAACAACTAGCTTTAAAATGCCCCTAGTTCCATTTATGGAATTGGGGGTTTTTTATGAAATAAATAGGTATAAATAAATTAAATTAGTAGATGAGCCAGTACATACATATTGGAAAAATTGCAGCACCTCATGGTCTCACTGGCCAAGTTATTGTAGAACATGCCTTAGGTAAACGAATTACTTTTAATGGAATTGAAGCAATTTTTGTAGAAAAAAATACTGCTAGTTTCATTCCTTTTTTTATTCAAAAAGCTGTTGCTAAAACGCAGACCCTTACTCACGTGCAATTAGAAGGAATTCAAACCAGAGAAGCCACTACTCCAATAGTAGGAAAAAAAGTTTGGTTACCTGAAGAAGAATTTCAAAAATTAGTTGATAAAAAATCACCTCTTGCTTTATTAGGCTATCAAGTAATGGAAGCTGGAAAGTTATTAGGTGTTATTCAAGAAGTCATAGAACAACCACACCAATTAATGGTGACCATATTATATCAAGGCCAAGAAGCCTATATTCCCTTGCACGAAAAAAGTTTAAAGTCTGTGAACCATAGTACAAAAACCATAAGTGTTGAACTGCCCGATGGATTATTAGATTTATATACCACATCTACTAACAATATCTAAGCATAAATTGTATATTTAATTTCTAAACAATTTTGTATGAAGCATTTTTTTATTCTTTGTTCTTTCATTTTGGTGGCCATGGTTGGACTTGCACAAAAAACATTCTTACAATGTGGTCAATTAATAGATGTAAGACAACTACAGGTTTTAAAAGAAAAAACTATTGTTATTGAAGGAAATAAAATAGTAGATATTTTAGATGGATATCAAACAGGGAACACTACCGATAAAGTATTGAATTTAAAATCAAGTACAGTGATGCCTGGACTTATGGATATGCATGTGCACATTGAAAATGAAACCAACCCTAATAGATATCTAGAAGGTTTCACACAAAGTCAAGCAGATATTGCTTATGGCTCACTACGTTTTGCAGAAAGAGATTTAATGGCAGGTTTTACTTCCGTTCGTGATTTAGGTGGTTCTGGTGCCAATATTGCAATGCGAAAAGCTATTCAAAAAGGATATGTAATAGGTCCTAGAATTTATACTGCTGGAAAATCAATTGCCACTACAGGTGGTCACGCAGATCCCACCAATAACTATAGACCCGATTTAATGGGTGATCCTGGACCCAAAGAAGGAGTGATTAATGGACCTGAAGATGCCTATAAAGCAGTAAGACAGAGATATAAGGATGGAAGTGATCTTATAAAAATTACCGCCTCCGGTGGTGTATTAAGTATGGCAACTAATGGGGAAAACCCGCAGTTCACAGAGGAAGAGGTGAAAGCAATAGTAGCAGCGGCCAACGATTATGGATTCAAAGTGGCTGCGCATTGTCATGGTGTAGAAGCCATGAAAAGAGCTATTCGTGGTGGAGTGAGTTCAATTGAACATGGTACTTTAATGGACGAATCGGTATTTCCTCTCATGAAGCAATATGGCACTTATTTAGTGCCTACTATTATTGCTGGAAAATCGGCTGCTGACTCTGCAAAAATTCCAGGATATTATCCTGCGATGGTAGCAAAGAAAGCATTAGAAATTGGACCAAGAATTCAAAACACTTTTTCTAAAGCTTATAAAGCTGGTGTTAAGATTGCCTTTGGAACAGATGCAGGTGTGTATGCACATGGAAGCAATTGGAAGGAATTTGTTTATATGACTGAGGCTGGTATGCCATTTTTAGAAGCTATACAATCGGCTACTTGGAATGCTGCAGATTTAATGGGTACACAAGCAATTTTAGGAAGTATAGAAAAAAATAAATTAGCTGATATAATTGCAGTGGAAGGAGATCCTACTAAAAATGTCTATCAAATGGGTAAAGTAAATTTTGTTATGAAAGATGGAGTGGTATATAAAAATACGCTTAAATAATACTTACTTAATTTTTTAAAAAAATTATTATTCTTTATTCCATTTATCTAATTGTTGTAAAGTAGCATTTAAGTCTTTGGGTAAAGGAGCTTCTAATTGAAGCTCCTTTTCTTTATAAATAAATTTTAATGAATATGCATGCAATGCTTGTCTTGCTAGCAGTGGTCTTTCTTCCTGATCTAGTTTACTTAGTTTAAAATTTTTCTTTTTGAGAGAAGATAAAAATAATTTTTTTCCATCTCCATATATATCATCTGCCACAATGGGGTGTCCTATGTGTTTTGAGTGTAATCGTATTTGATGAGTGCGTCCTGTATGAATTTGAAAACAAACCCAAGCATAACGTTTATAATAAGTAAGTACTTCAAATGTTGTTAAAGCCATTTTACCTTTTGTGTGAATAACCATTGTCCCTTTTTTTATAGGGTGTTCCATTATGGGTTGTTCAATAGTTCCGCTAGAAGGGGGTTGTCCCCATACCAAGCCCAAGTATTTTTTTTCAATATTTCTACCTTCAAATAATTCACTAAGTACTTTATGGGCTGTTACATTTTTAGCAAATACAATTAAACCACTAGTGAATTGGTCTAAACGATGTATGGTATAAATTTCAGTGTAGGCCTCTTGGAGTTGAGATTTTAGTGATACTTCTTTTCCTAGTCTATCTGGTATGCTTAATAAACCAGCAGGTTTATTTAATACAACTATATCTTCATCTTCAAAAACTATGGATAACATGTAAAAATTAATTGGAAGATTTTCTAGTAAAAGATTTATTTAAAAATTTAAGTAATCTTACTTCTTTCTCTGTTAAAAATCGCCATTTACCTCTGTCTACATTTTTCTTAGTTAAATTGGCAAACATTACTCTGTCTAAATGTCTTACATCATAACCTAAATATTCAAAAATACGGCGCACAATTCTGTTACGACCACTATGAATTTCAATTCCAATTATATTTTTAGAGGTATTGGACAAATAACTAATGGCATCTGCAGCAATAAATCCATCTTCTAATTCAATACCGTTTGAGATGCTTTCCATATCGGCTTTGGATACAGGTTTGTCTAATGTAACTTCGTATATTTTTTTTATTTCGTAAGAGGGATGCGTTAATTTTTGCGAAAGATCTCCATCATTAGTTAGAATTAAAACGCCTGTAGTATTTCTATCTAAACGACCTACAGGAAAAACTCTTGCAGTAGTCGCATTTTTAATAATATCTAAAACAGTTTTTCTACCTTCTGGGTCAGAAGCTGTGCAGATATAATCCTTTGGTTTATTTAATAAAATATAAACGGGGGTTACTTGTAAATGCAATACTTTTCCCTTTAGTTTTATAACATCTTTGTGTTTCACTTTATATCCTGGCTCTACTATAATAGTACCATTGACGCTAATATGACCCGCTTTCACAATTGCAGCGGCTTCTCTTCTTCCTGAAATACCTGCATGTGCAATATATTTATTCAAAGGCATTTGTTCGAAAGCTGTCTCTTTTGTAGGATTTACTTTTGTAATAGCAGGAGCCATTTTTTTAATTCCTTCTTTTTTTCTTTGACCTAGGGATGCACCCACAACGCGCATTTCAATTTTAGCTTTCTTTTTGTCTTGTCTGTATTGTTCTTTTATGGCACTTCCTTTTTTCTTATGGGAGAACTTGTCAAAGTTGTCGGATCTTTTTTGATTCATACCGATGGGTATTAAAAATTATCTTTATTAGCTAATTGTCCGCAGGCTGCATCAATATCCTTGCCTCTACTATGTCTGATACGAACATTCACCCTATTTTTTTGTAATATTTCTACAAATTTTTCAAAACCTTCTTCTTTAGGTTTATCAAAAGGAAAAATATCTACGGGATTGTATTCAATTACATTAATTAAATCGGCTGGTACTTGCCTATAAATTTTAGTAAGCTCTTCTGCGTCTTTTTCAGAGTCATTAAAGTCTTTAAATAAAATATACTCAAATGTTACTTCGCTGCCAGTTTTTTTATAAAAATAATTAAGCGCTTCAATGAGTCCTTTGATATTATTCGTTTCATTGATAGGCATAATTTCATTACGCTTTTTATCGTTTGGGGCATGTAAAGAAAGAGCTAATTTAAATTTTACATTATCATCTCCTAGTTGTTTTATTTGTTTTATAAGTCCCGCAGTAGATACCGTAATTCTTTTAGCACTCATACCCAATCCTTCTGCAGAAGTAATCTTTTCAATAGCTTTTAAAACATGGTGATAATTCATTAAGGGTTCTCCCATACCCATGAATACAATATTGCTTAAATGTTTTTCATACGTGGCTTGACTTTGTTGTAAAAGATATACTACCTGATCATAGATTTCATCAAAGTTTAAATTTCTTTTACGATCCATTGTTCCTGTGGCACAAAATTTACAGCTAAGGCTGCAGCCCACTTGTGATGAAACACAAGCTGTTTTTCTTAAGCTCGTGGGAATTAATACCCCTTCAATCAAATGACCATCAAAAGTTTTAAATCGAGTTTTTAATGTTCCATCTTCACTGAGTTGCGTGGTATTAATGTGCAATGCAGGTAATTGAAATTCTTTGTCTAATAAAGCACGTAAATCTTTACTTAAATTGGTCATTTCATCAAAACTATGCGCATGTTTTTGCCATAACCATTCTACAATTTGTTTTACTCTAAAAGGCTTTTCTCCCACCTTTAATATAAAGCGCTCAATGTCAGCAACTTCTACCTGTCTTATATTGGGTCTTGAACTATCCATACTACAAAGATACTCTATCGTATTTGGATACTTTTAATTCTTTTTATGACTCTTCTTTGATTTTAAAATAGGACTTCAAATAATTAATGTAAAATTATTATCAAATCGCAGTCAATTCCTTATTTTCGACAGACAAATCCAAACATTTAAATATTTAATTATGAAAAAATTTTTCTTAATGGTTGTCATTTTGATAGGAGTTATGGCAACTGCCAACGCTCAAACAAGTCCTTTGAAAGACTATTTAGGCAAATATGTATTTCCTGAAGGAAGTCCAGTGACTGAAGTGACTTTAACTGCAGAAGATACAGTATTAACTATCAATTCAGCCATGGGTTCTACCCCCTTAGAAAAGAAAGGAGTAGACACTTTTTATTTAGCAGCATATGATGCTCCCATAATTTTCAAAAGAGGAGCAGGTAATGCAGTAGAAACTTTAACAATACTTGTACAAGGCATGGAATTGACTGCAAAAAAAGCAGCTCCCTCATATGCATTAAAGCAGGAAGATTTTTACACTACCGTTTGGGCAAATAAAAATTTCTAAAAATTAAAATTTGTAAGTTCCGATAAAGGAAGTCTTGTTTGTTGGCCAGTAATTAAATTTTTTACTGTACACTCCTGGTTTGCTAATTCTTCGGTTCCTATAATAATAACGTTTGGAATATTTTTTTTCTCAGCATATTTAAATTGCTTGTCAAATTTGCTTTTTTCGGGGTAAATTTCACAAGCAATTTTTTTATTCCTCAGTTGCATCATTGGAATATACGCTGCTTTAGCTTCTTCCTCTCCCAAATTAAAAAATAAAACTTGAGTAGTTTGGTCTATCGTTGTGGGAAATAAATTTTTCTCTTCCATTATATCATAAATTCTATCCACTCCAAAACTAATTCCAACCCCAGCCATGTGATCTAAACCAAATAAACTGGTTAAGTCGTTGTACCTACCACCTCCACCAATACTTCCCATTTGGGCGTCAATGGCTTTCACTTCAAAAATAATACCTGTATAATAATTAAGACCTCTAGCCAAAGTGAAGTCGGTAATTATATGCTTGTCAAAGCCAGTTTTACTATGATAGTCTAAAACATAATTAATTTCTTCGATTCCTTTTTGTCCTATTTCGTTCTTGCCTATAAGTTGAGACAATTGTTTTAATTTTTCAGCATTGCTTCCACTAAAACCAAGATAGGTTTGAATCATATTCTGTTGCGCCTCGGAAAACTTTTTTTGTATTAATTCTTCTCTTACTTTATCCCATCCTATTTTATCAAGCTTATCAATGGCTATGGTTAAGTCTATTAATTTTTCTTCCCCACCGCAAATTTGTGCTAGGGCTAAGAGAATTTTTCTATTGTTTATTTTTACCTCTACAGGTAAGTTCAATTTTTGAAATGCAGTGAGATACACTGCTACAAGGTCAACTTCATTTAATAAACTTTCACTGCCCACTACATCGGCATCACATTGATAAAATTCACGATATCTCCCTTTTTGTGGACGATCGGCACGCCAAACAGGCTGCATCTGATATCTTTTAAAAGGATAATTTAAAGAGCCATGGTGCATGGCTACATATCTCGCAAACGGAATGGTTAAATCATATCTTAAAGCACGCTCAGTTAGGGCAGTACTACTTTTGCCTAAGAATAATTTTTCTATACCTTCTAATGTTTGTTGTTTTTTCTGTGGATGATCTAAACCATTATTTAAAATTTTAAATATGAGTTTATCACCTTCCTCTCCATATTTACCCATCAAGGTTTCTAAATTTTCCATGGCAGGGGTCTCCAAAGGTTGAAATCCGTATGTTTCAAATACCGATTGAATGGTTTTTAAAATATACTGACGCTTATGAACCGTCGCTGCATTAAAATCTCTTGTCCCCTGTGGCAAAGAAGGTTTGCTCATAGCTTGCAATTTATGCAGTAAAGATAAATTTTTTAAATACATCGGCTATTAATTGTTTAAATTGCTTATATAAAACAAGTTTTTATGGAAAATAAAGAACCCGGCCAAGAATTATTTGAACCTAGAACAAATACTGCTCGTGAAAAATCGGAGAGAACCTACCGAATTTTTAGAAGTATATATGATTATACTATGGCAGCACTAATACTCGGTTCAGGTGTTTTAATGTTAGGTGCCAAATGGTTTCATTTAGATGCCATTATGAATGCAGGTTCCGACTTTAGATATATATTCGGTAGCCTTTGTTTATTATATGGGGGGTTTAGATTATATAGAGGTATTCATCAAATGTATTAGTCCCCTTTTTTGAAATGATAATTTAAATTAAATTGAATGCGATTTGTATTTATTATTTGTAGTCTTTGTTTTTTAAATGCCTGCAACATCAATGCTCCTAAAGTAACATCTGATACTCCCAGTGAAGGCAGTATACGTATTTCTGTAGAAGAAAGTTTTAAACCTTTCATTGAGCAAGAGCTTAAAGTTTTTGCTTTAAGTTTTCCAAAAGCCAATATTCAAGTATCCTACAAATCTGAGATAGAATGTTTTAAAGATTTTGCTTTGGATAGCACTCGTATGATAATTGTTTCTAGAGGATTAAATAAAATGGAACAAACTAATTTTAAATCGCAATTGGGTTATGCCCCTACATTTGGCATACTTGCCTATAATGCCATTGCAGTAGTGGTGAATAAAAAAACCAAAGATTCAGTTTTCTCCCTGTCTGATTTAACTGCCTTGTTGAGTGGAAAGAGGAATAAAAAAGTAGTGATGGATGGAAGTCATTTAACTGGGGTGGTTCGATTTTTAAAAGATAGTCTATTGCATGAAGATGCATTTGGTAACAATGTAGTATCAGCGAGAGGAAGTGAAGAAGTTATATCGTATATAAAAAATAATCCTAATGCCATTGGTTTTGTGGGCATGAATTGGGTGGGCGATAACTACGACCCCAAACAAATGGAAGACAGAAAAACTATAAAAATGGCTTTGATAGAATGTACCTTATGTGTAGAAAAGGGCTATTATTCTCAACCATCCCAATCCAATATTAGTAGGGGACACTATTCTCTTTCCTTGCCTATTTATTACATATTAAAAGAAAATGCACCAGGTCTTGGTTCGGGGCTTCTAAATTTTATGAGTTTAGAAAGGGGGCAATTAATATTTCAAAGGGCCTTTTTGGTGCCTGCCAAAATGGGTTTTCAAAAAAGAAAGGGCTTGTTAAACTAACGCTCATAAAATACTAACAAAAATTGATTTTTTTTACAAAAAATTAATTGTGAATCTTGCAAAAAAATTAATATTTTTAGCATTCTCTCTTATTTCTGATTTTGAAGAATACAAAATATTTAAGAGGGTACATGCCAAGTTCATTCAAACACAGTTGAATTTGGGTTACATTAAAAATGAAAAATGAAAGTGATGAAAAAATTGGTTTTTCTTTTAGTTGGTTTGGTAGGATTTGTATTTTCTACTGCACTTATGGCTCAAGTAGCTCCCTCTGCAATAGCAGAAGGTGTGAAGATGTTGAATTATGAAAAAAACAAATCGGCGCTTAATTTTTTTAAAGAAGCCTATGATAAAAATCCAAACGATGGAGAAACGATTTTCTGGTATGGGCAAGCTATTTTAGCACAAAACTATAATGGTATTTCTACCCCTGAATCCATTCAGAAAGCAAAAGAGCTTTATCAAAAAAGTTTACAAGCAAAAGGTAGCGATGCTTGGTTATTAGTGGGAATGTCACATATACAATCTTTGGAGGGAGCAGATCCAAATGCAATTAAGCAAAACTTAGAACTAGCTATCACTTCTACCTTAAATACAAAAGGAAAATATAAAGGCAAGCCCAATCTAGATATTATTAATGCTATGGGATATGTTTTTTCAGAATTACCCATAAGTGTGGGAGATCGTAGATATGCTATAGATAAAATTAAAGAAACAATAAGTGCCTATGATGTGGTGAGTTCAAGTTTATATGTAAACCTAGGTATTAACTATTTAAAATTAGGTGGTGAAAATGGAGGGGATGCGGTTACTGCTTTTCAAAATGCACTCAATGTAGATCCTAAGAACGCCTATGCGTATTATAGAATTGGAAAAGTATATCAAACTCAAAACAATAAAGAATCTTTAGACGAATACTATAATAAAGCGATAGCAGCTGATCCTGCAATTGCCCCTGTTTATTTTTCATTATATACCTATTATGCAGAATTAAGTACAAGTATAGCAAAGTCTAATTTAGATTTGTTTTTACAATATGCAGATAAAGACCCCATTTTTGAATATTTCAGCGCCGATTATTTATTTAGATCAGGTCAATTTGAACAATCCTTTGCCAAAGCCAAAGCCATGGAAGCTGCGGGTAGCCTTACTATTTTCCCCAGTTTAGCGGTTTTATTGGCAAAAAACTATGATAAAAAAGGAGACACACTAACTGCTAGATCTTATATTGAACCCTATATCACTAACACTTCACCCGATAAATTAATTAACACTGATTACGAATTAGCAGTGAAAATTTTATCAAAATTCAGTGGAAGCCAGGCTTCATTAGCTGTTATTTTGGAAAAAGCAATTGCTAGTGATACTAGTAAGTCTAACAAACTAAAATATTATAAGTTAGGTATTGATATGCTAGAAAAAAATAATATGTTTACCGATGAATTAAAATGGTATGCCAATTATTCTGCCCTTAGAGGAGTAAAAGACGAGGTCTACTATTATAAAACCGCAAGCATTGCCATCAATGCAAAGGATGGTGCACTTGCCTCTACCATTAGTAAAGAATATATAGCAGCCTTTCCTGATAAGCCCAACGGATATTCTATGAATGTGAGGGCGTCGAAATTGATTGACACTGCTAATAATTTAGGTATCTTATTTGAAGCCGTGAATGTGCAAAATCAATTTTTGTTAAAGGATGTTGCTAAAAACAAGCAAACTTTGGTCAATAATTATTATACAATGATTGGTTATTATAATGAGACCAAGGGATATGAAAACGCAGTTTTAATGTGTGATAAGGTGCTTGAATTAGTGCCTGAGGATCCAACCACTCTTCAAGCTAAAGCTCAATTTGTCAAAAACATTGAAATCATTAAAAAAATGCAAAATTCTAAGGGTGGGGCACCTGGTTCTCCCACCCAAAAGCCAGCTGTAGATAGTACTCAAATCAAAAAAGGCTAATATCCTGAAATTAAGCACATTAATTGTGTAAAAAATAATTGTGAATTACTCCCCATTTATGGGGAGTTTTTTCGTTTTATGAGCAATGCTTTGTGTATTTTTGCGGCACCAAATTTTATCTATGACGCTATTTCAGTTTCTGATAACTGTGAATGAAATTAATAATGCCACCCATTATTTACCCATTGCTTTGCAATTATTATTTGCAGGGGGTTTCGTTGGCCTAATGATTTTGATTTCGAGTTGGTTAGGTCCTAAGCGTGAAACAAGCGATAAACTACAAAACTTTACAAGTGGTATTGAAACACACGGAGATGCAAGATCCCCTATGGCAATTAAATATTTTCTAGTCGCCATTTTATTTGTATTGTTTGATGTAGAAGTTATTTTCTTTTATCCCTATGCGGTTAATTTCAAAAGTTTAGGATGGGCAGGATTCATAGAAGTAATATTATTTGTGGCATTTTTCTTGGTGGGTTTTATATATATCATCAAGAAAGGAGCCTTGCAATGGGAAGATTAATTTATAATAAAAGTAATTTTTAATATGCGCCCAGTTCGATTTAATATCAATCCAAAAGAAGTAGAAATAGAAGAAGCTATTTCAATGGGTAAAGCGCCAGATGGGGTTACTGGAGATGGTTTTTTTGCAACTCAGTTAAGTTCAGTAGTTGGATTAGCCAGAAAAAATTCTTTATGGCCCTTACCATTTGCCACTTCTTGTTGTGGTATTGAATTTATGGCAACCATGTCTTCTCATTATGATTTATCTCGCTTTGGTTCTGAGCGAGTAGGTTTTTCGCCGCGTCAATGTGACTTGTTAATGGTTATGGGAACTATTGCAAAAAAAATGGCTCCTGTTCTCAGACAAGTATATTTACAAATGGCAGAACCACGTTGGGTAATTGCCGTTGGTGCTTGTGCATCTAGCGGAGGTATATTCGATACTTACAGTGTTCTCCAAGGTATAGATCAAGTAATACCAGTAGACGTTTATGTGCCAGGTTGTCCTCCTCGTCCAGAAGCTATCATTGATGGTTTTATGAAAATTCAAGATTTAGTGGGTCAAGAAAGTATTCGAAGACGTAATAGTGATAAATATCGCACGTTGTTAAATAGTTACGGTATACAATAAATTGAGATCAAAAATTGACGAAAGTAATGGCATTAAGTAACGAGACAATACAAAATAAACTTATAGAAAAATTTGGAGATCAAGTTTTGAATTTCTCGACTGACTCTGGTATTTTGTCTTTTGAATCTTCTAAAGAAATTAATTTAAAAGTACTACAATATTTATACGAAGAACCGGTTTTAGGTTTTACATTTTTAACAGACTTATGTGGGGTCAATTATCCCGATAATGTTGGTGCTGAATTAGTGGTAGTATATCATTTACATAACCTATCAGAAAATATACGTTTGCGCTATTCCATAAGTACTTCAATAAATGAAACCTCCGTATTTACTGCAAGTAAATTATTTGAAGCTGCCAATTGGATGGAGAGAGAAACCTACGATTTTTTTGGAATCAATTTTGTAGGTCATCCCAATTTAAAACGCATATTGAATGTGGAGGAGATGGATTATTTCCCCTTAAGAAAAGAGTATCCTTTGGAAGACCAAACGCGCATTGACAAGGATGATGAAATGT
>CAZWTV010000041.1:0-15083 GCA_964637225.1 uncultured Sediminibacterium sp. | reverse complement strand
GCTGAACAAATTAAAGCTTATCATAAAGATGGGTTTATTATTCTAAAAAATTTTTGTTCTCAACAAGAGGTTGATAAAATGTATGCAACAGCTTTACAAGATAAAGCCATGGCTAATAATGCCCTTGATTTAAACGATCAATCTGGAAAAAAAACCAGACTCTCTTTATGGTTCACTCCCGGTAATGATGTATTTGGTTATTTAACTAGATCAGAAAAAATGGTAGATTCTGTGGCAAATTTATTAGACAGTGATGCGCCCGTTTGCCATTTTCATTCTAAACTCATGCAAAAAGAACCTAAAGTGGGTGGGGCCTGGGAGTGGCATCAGGATTATGGTTATTGGTATAAAAATCAGTTTATGTTTCCTGACCAATTGGTAAGTGTGATGGTGGCGCTCACTCCTGCCAACAAAGAAAATGGCTGTATTCAAGTTATAAAAGGCTCCCATAAATTGGGCAGGGTAAACCATGGTTTTGCAGGTGAACAAGTGGGTGCCGATCAAACAATGGTTGATAATGCATTGAAAACCATGGATTTAGTTTATGTTGAAATTGAGCCTGGAGATGCCTTGTTCTTTCATAGCAATATCCTTCACCGTTCCGAGGCTAATTTATCGGAGAGTCCAAGATGGTCTATTATTTCTTGTTATAGTTCCCAGTCCAATTTAGCTTATAATGAAACTTCTACATCTTGGCATACGCCTATCGAAAAAGTGCCCAATGAAGCACTTTTAAATTGGAAATCAAGTTCTCTTTCTGCCGGCGACTTTCTTAAAAAAGAGAACGATCCAGCTTTGAAATAGTCAATTAATAAAATATTGAAAATCAATTATTTGCAGAATTTAAAATAATTGTCTATAAAAAAAGTAGACTTTTTATGTGAAAAATTAGTGAAAAACTTTGCAAAATGTTAATTAAATATTAAATTTGAGGTTCAAGTTATATACTAGACACGTTCAGTTTAACAAAAATTAAATAAAGTATGAGAAAAAAAATCTTATGGAGCCTACTTGCTTCGTTCTTATTTTTAGGAACTGCAATGGCCCAAAACCTTACCATCAATGGTAAAGTAACTGATGAAAAAGGAGATCCAATTTCTGGAGCTTCTGTTCAAGTAAAAGGTACAAGAACTGGTACAACAGTAAACACTGATGGATCGTTCACATTAAAAGCTGCTAATGGTGCTTCTTTAGTGGTATCTGCACTTGGATTTGAATCAAAAACAGTAGCTGCTGCTGCGAATGTAACTGTAAAATTAGCTGCCGATGTAAAATCATTATCAGAGGTGGTTGTAACAGGTTCTGGTGTGGCAACAAGCAAAAGAAAATTAGGTATCTCTGTTGAGTCTGTTACTGCAGATAAGTTACCTGCTGCTCCTTCAGCATCTATCGACCAAGCTTTGATAGGTAAAATACCTGGAGCATCTATATCAACTATATCTGGTAACCCTGGTGACCCTGTTAATATTATCTTGAGAGGTATCAACACTGTACAAGGTGGAACTAAACCCATGATTTTATTAGATGGTATCGAGATTCGTTCTACCGATATTCAATCATTAGACTTAAGTAACGTAGAAAGAGTCGAGGTAGTACAAGGTGCTGCTTCTGCTTCTATTTATGGAGCTCAGGGTGCGAATGGTGTTATCCAAATTTTCTCTAAAAAAGGTAAAAGAGGTGCTACTCAAATTAATGTTTCTTCAAGCTATGCAGTGAATGAACTTTTAAACGTAGGTAACTTCAATAAATCTAAATTAAATCCATACTTACACAATGCTGCAGGAGAATTAGTTTCAACTGATGGTACTTTAGTTACAATAGATCCAATTTGGGGTGTGGGTGGAAGTACTTCTTCCAAGAGTATTGCTTACCAATTTGGGGGTGCTGCACGTTATGGTATCTTGAATCCAAACAACTATAACCATTTTCCCTATACTGCCTCAGTGCCTTGGTACGATCATTTTGCTCAAATGTTCCAACAAGGTTACACATTGAATAATGCATTAAATATTTCTGGTGGTTCAGATAAATCTGATTTTGCTATTTCAATTTCTAATAATAAGAACAAGACTTCCATTATGACCGATGTAAATGGAGGTTTAGAGCGTACTAACTTAACAGCAAATATTGGAACAGAATTATTCAAAAATTTTAGAATCCGTTCAATAACACAATTAGTATATACTAAAAACAATATGGCACCAGGTCTTGGATTTGGTTCTGGTGGTACCGATGGTAACTCTTTAGGTTCTAATGGTCAAGTGTATTCTTTCTTGAATACTTCTCCATTTTTTGACTTAAAAGCTATTGACCCTGTAACTGGTCAAAGACCAGCAAACCAATATGCACGTTTCTTGAGCGTAAACGGTTATAACCCTTTCTATCAAGCAACACACTCTGATGCTCGTGAAGATAAAGTAGACGTTATTCAAAATTTTGAAGCGTCTTACAAAATAAACAAGTTTGTAGATGTAAGTGCTAAATATGGTTTGAACTACAGAAGCTTTAAAGATTATGTAATTTATCCAAACCAAACTGCGGAAGTGAATGGTAGTTTCTGGGAATATTGGGCAGGAGGTGGAAACGATAACTCTGGTCAAATCACAGCTTACGATTACACAAGTAATTTTAAAAACTTCTTAGGTACTATTAACGTTAAAACCGATTTTGAAAAAGATTTTGGTTTTAAAATTCCTTTGACTACAAATACTCAATTAGGTTTTGACCATAGAAAACAAGACCAACATTACATTGGTATGTATGGTAACTCATTACCAGTGGCTCCTCCTATTAACTTTACTTCTACTCAAACTCAGGCCATTTATACAGACTATAGAGTACCATTTGTTACCTATGGTTTCTTAGTGAACCAAAAGTTTGATTATAGTAACTATTTAGGTTTGACTGCAGGTGTTAGATCTGACTATTCATCTACTTTCGGTGCAGGTTCTAAACCATTTACATTCCCTCATGCCGACCTTTACTTACTTCCTTCTCAAATGGATTGGTGGAAAGGTAAACTACAAGATGTGGTTCCTTTCTTCAAGTTAAGAGCTGCATATGGTGAGGCAGGTATTCAGCCTGGTCCATTTGATCGTTACCCAGTATTGAATCAACAACCTATTGGAAATAATGTAACTTATGCTTTCTCTAATCCAACAAGAAATCCAAACTTAAATGTGGAGGTATCTAAAGAGACTGAATTCGGTACAGATTTCACTATTAATACAAATTCCAATTCAAATTGGTTAAAATCAATCAACGCATCTTTCACTTATTGGAAAAGAAGTTCTGCTAATGTAATTTATAGCATTGCAGTTCCTTTATCAACAGGTGCAAGTGGAATTTTAGATAACGCAATTGATATGAGTTCACATGGTACTCAGTTCTCATTAAATATGCCCATTTTCTCTTCTAAGAATTTAACATGGGATTTCACTACCAACTACGGAACTCAGGTATCTATGATTGATGCAATTACTGGTGGTGCTACTATTCCTTTAACTTCATCAGCTGGTTCTACTAACGTAGTATTGGTTGCTGGTAAGCCAATTGGACAAATTTATGCTTACCCAGTAGTTAGAAGTTTGGATCAAACGCGTACCAATGGAACTGCATATTTCACAGATGCTATGAAAGCGTCTGGAAGATATGTGGTAGTGAAAGATCCAATATATGGAGGAAATGTAGTAGTTGATACTGCTACTAAGGGTGCAATGATTGGTTCTGAACAATTACCATTAGGTGATCCTAGCCCTAAGTTTAATATGTCATTTATTAATAACATTACATATAAAGATTTCATCAACTTGAATTTCCAATTTGATTGGATCAATGGTTCACATTTATATAACCAAACTAAAGAGTGGATGTATCGTGATGGTATTAGCAATGACTTTGATAAAGTGGTTGATATTCCTGGCTTTACTCCAGCTGCTTGGACAGCTTACCATGCAAGTTTCTACTATGCATTATGGGGTTCTACTCGTGGTGTAGGTAATAACGTTACTAAAGATTACTTCTTAGAAGACGCTTCTTTTGTAAGATTAAGAAACATCTCTTTAAGTATAGATTTAGCTAAAACAAATACCTTCAAGAAATTTAGAAAACTACAATTAGTATTTACAGGACGTAATATCATGACTTGGACTAAGTATACAGGTATGGATCCTGAAATTAGTTCTGGTTCTGTTAACTCTTCATTTGATAGAGGAATTGACCATAGTACTATACCCAATACTAAATCATATCAAATTGGTTTAAACATAGGTTTCTAATCCAAAAAAAATTAAAAAATAATAGTCATGAATAAAATTAAAATACTTTACTTAGGCTTTTTCGCAGCTTTGGTCATGTTTTCGACTAGCTGTCAAAAAGAATTAGAAGTTGGTAATCCAAATGCGCCAACGTTGGGTGGTAATGTTACCGAAGAAAATGGCTTAGCAAAGCTTGCTCAAGGTGGTATCTATTTAAATGGTTTAAGCTATGGTGATGGATGGCTAGGTGATAGCTATTTTTCATTACCAAGAGGTTACCATGAGGAAATGGGAGATATTATAGGGGGTGGTGAAGGTTCTAACAACCAAATCACAACTCTGCCTTCTCCTGAATCTATTACATTAAATGCAACTAACAAATTAACCAACCCTTCACCCAATCCAGCCATTATACGTGCTTATAATTCAAGAGCTGCTACAGCGCAAGGTAACAATGCATTAATGTATGAGTGGATGAATATGTATGCCATGCAACAAGCTTGTAATAACGTTATAGCTTTGGCAGATAAGGTTACTTATACAGGTGACAAAGCAACAAAAATTGCTACAGTGAAAGCTTGGGCTTATTTCTGGAAAGGATGGGCTTATGCTCAAATTGGAACTTTATATATTGCTGGTATCATTACAGATACTGCTGGTCAAACAACTAACACTTATGTTACGCATGATGCTATCATTGCACGTTCCAATTTTTACTATGATTTAGCGGTAACTACTTTAGGCTCTGCTACAGTTACTTCCGACTATACTTCAATGTTAGGAAATTTAATTCCAGCATCTAGCCAAGTAGGCAATGGTCAATTAATGACTAAGGATATGTGGGTTAGAAATATTAATACCTTAAAGGCACGTAACATTTTATTAAATAAAATGTCAACTTTTGTTAATGGTGTTGCAGGTGTTACTATTTCAAAGAATTCTTTCTCTGGCGTTATGACAAGTGCTGATTGGAATAACATCTTAACTTTAACTGCGAATGGTGTAAAAAGCACCGACTATGTTTTAACAGGTCGTACTACAGATTTGAATAACTGGTTTAGCGTAGGTGGTGGTACTGCAGCAGCTTTATCTACCAATAAGGCAAGTAGTGGTACTTTCAAAATTAGTGAGCGTTTTGTTCAAGAATTTGCCGATGGAGATAAGCGTAAGGCTAGTAACTTCAAATTAGGTTACCAATTTACACATGGCCTTAGTTTTGGTACAAGATGGAGTTTAAACCCTAACTGGCAAACTACCGATTTACCCGGTGGTGGTACTATTGCAGGTGTTTATTCTTATGGTACTAAAAACGTAGGTAAATATGAATTAATTATTGCTGCTAGTTATGAAGAGAATGCAATGATGCAAGCAGAAGCAAATATCCAATTAGGTAATATTGCTACTGGTTTAGGTTATATTGATGCGGTTAGAACCTATCAAGGTGCTGGTTTAGCTCCAGCTACTGCAGCTACTAAAGCAGATGCTATTGCTCTATTAACAAGAGAAAGAAGAGTTGCTTTAGCTTTCCGTGGATTGTCTTTCTACGATGCAAGACGTTGGGGATGGACTTATCCAGTTGCCAATGGTGGTGGTCGTTATGGCGCAACGGTGTTTGATATTAAAGAAGTTGTTTGGACAAATGCTATTATGAACTACAACTTTATGGACTATTGGGATGTACCTGGTGATGAGTTTGAGTTAAATCCTCCATCAGCAGCAAGTGCTCCTATTAAGAATCCTAATTTCTAATATAAGAATTAGTAAACTTTATAAAAAAACTGCCTCCAATTTGGGGGCAGTTTTTTTATGTATATTTTTATAATTATCTAGTAAAAAACTAAACTATTTCTTAGTTTTAGAGAGAAAGTAAATTCAAAATGTATTTATTAGGTATAGATATAGGCACTTCTTTTATTAAGGTTTCATTAGTGGAAGCAAGTACACAAAAATGTATCGTAACTATCTCTTATCCAGATATTGAAAATACTATTATTTCCATCAAAAATGGATGGGCAGAACAGTCGCCTTCCTTATGGTGGGAGCAAGTACAAGCGGGCATTTTAAAATTACATGCTGCTGCCAAACAAAAGCTTCCCTCTTATAATAGTCAAGACATTAAAGCCATAGGTATTGCTTATCAAATGCATGGCTTGGTATTAGTAGATAAAAATAAAAAAGTACTTAGGGATAGTATTATATGGTGCGATAGTAGAGCTGTTGCATATGGACAAAAAGCTTTTGATGTACTTGGACATGAAAAATGCCTTTCCCATTTATTAAATTCTCCTGGTAATTTTACAGCAGCTAAACTAGCTTGGGTAAAAGAAAATGAACCAGCTATTTTTGCTCAAATACATACTATCATGTTACCTGGCGATTTTATTGCCATGCAATTAACGAATGAGATAACCACTAGTATTGCTGCATTGTCGGAAGGTGTATTTTGGGATTTTAAAAATAATGGTATTTCTAAAGATCTAATTCAATATTTTGGATTTGAACAAACTATATTTCCAAAGATTCAAGAAGTATTTAGTAATCATGGGTTTTTACATACCATCGTGGCAAAAAATTTGTTGTTAAAACCTGGAATTCCCATTAGCTATAAAGCAGGCGATCAACCTAATAATGCCCTTTCTTTAAATGTGCTAGAACCAGGTGAAGTAGCTGCTACTGCAGGTACTTCGGGTGTTATATATGGTGTCGGAGATAGTTTATCCTATGATAAAGCCTCTAGAGTGAATAGTTTTGCACACGTGAATCATAGTGAGTTTGCCCCCAGAATTGGTATGTTATTATGTATTAATGGAACGGGTATATTAAATAGTTGGATAAAAAAATATATAGGTGCTAATTATAATTATGATACTATAAATCAAATGGCTGCCACTATTGCACCGGGAAGTGATGGTTTACAAATTTTACCTTTTGGTAATGGAGCAGAGCGTATATTTAATAATAAAATTATTGGAACACAAATTTTAGGTATTGATTTAAATAAACATAGTACTGCACATCTCTTCAGAGCAGCACAAGAAGGAATTGCATTTGCTTTTAGGTATGGACTTGATATTATGAGGGAAAATAAATTACAACCCTCTGTGATAAAAGCAGGCAAAGCTAATTTATTCTTAAGCCCAATTTTTACGCATACTTTTGTAAATGTAACAGGTGTGTCAGTTGCTTTGTATAATGTGGAAGGTAGTGTGGGTGCTGCCTTAGGCGCAGGTATAGGAGCCGGTATTTATAAAGACAATAAAGAAGCTTTTCTAGATTCAAAACCCATTGATATGATTGAACCTAAAGAAATTAAAAAGTATGAATTACTTTATGAAAACTGGAAAAATAAACTAACTCAATTTATTTTATAAAACTTAATAGTCAATTTTATGTTAGTATTACTTGGAGAAAAAGAATTTTTTAAAGGTATTGGAAAAATTAAATACGAAGGCGTACAAAGCGATAATCCACTTAGTTATCGTTGGTATGATGAAACGAAAGTGGTGGCAGGTAAAACCATGAAAGAGTGGTTACGATTTGCAGTAGCCTACTGGCATAGTTTTGTTGGAAATGGGGCAGATCCCTTTGGTGAGCCTACACATTTGTATCCTTGGAATGAAAAACAAGATGCCATAGCACGTGCTAAAGATAAAGCAGATGCTGCATTTGAATTTATTACTAAACTCGGACTTCCTTATTATTGTTTTCATGATGTAGATGTGGTGGACTATACTCATGATATAAATGAAAACGATAGTCGCCTGCAAACACTTACTTCTTATTTAAAAGAAAAACAAAAAGAAAGTGGTGTTAAATTATTATGGGGAACCGCCAATGTTTTTAGTAATAAACGATATATGAATGGGGCGTCTACAAATCCCGATTTTCATGTATTAGCACATGCTGCTGCTCAAGTAAAAGCTGCTTTGGATGCCACTATTGCATTGGGAGGAGAAAATTATGTTTTCTGGGGTGGAAGAGAGGGGTATATGTCACTCTTGAATACCAATATGAAAAGAGAGAAAGAGCATTTAGCTAAATTTTTACATACCGCAAAAGACTATGCAAGAAAAAATGGATTCAAAGGCACTTTTTTTATTGAGCCTAAACCTTGTGAGCCTACAAAACATCAATACGATTATGATTGTGAGACAGTCATTGGATTTTTAAGACAATACAATTTACATAACGATTTTAAATTAAATATTGAAGTAAACCACGCCACATTAGCTGGTCATACTTTTCAACATGAATTACAGGTGGCCGTGGATGCAGGTATGTTAGGTAGTATGGATGCGAATAGAGGTGATTATCAAAATGGTTGGGATACAGACCAATTTCCCACCAATATAAATGAGTTAGTGGAATCGATGCTTATTATCATGGAAGCAGGAGGATTTCAAGGAGGTGGAATTAATTTTGATGCTAAAAGAAGAAGAAACTCAACGGATGCTGCCGATTTATTTCATGCACATATTGGAGGTATTGATACTTTTGCAAGAGCATTAATTACAGCAGATACTATTTTACAAAAATCGGAGTATAAAAAAATACGTGCGAATAGATATGCTTCTTATGATGATGGAAAGGGGAAAGAATTTGAGCAAGGAAAGTTAAGTTTAGAAGATTTAAGAGCTTATGCTATAGAGAAAGGAGAACCCCAAGTTATTAGTGGCCAACAAGAATTAATAGAAAACATTATTAATTGGCATATTTAATTAATGAATGTCTATATTTAACTAATGCAAACTGCTCAAAAAAAATTAGGATTATGGACTAGTACTTCATTAGTAGTAGGAAATATGATAGGAGCAGGTATATTTTTAATGCCAGCAACTTTAGCAAGTTTTGGAGGAATAAGTTTAATTGGATGGATTTGTGCTGCCATTGGTGCTTTCTTAATTTCAAAAGTTTTTGCACACTTAAGTAATTTATTGCCAGCAGCCCAGGGGGGTCCTTATGCTTATTCTCAGAAGGGTTTAGGTGATTTTGCAGGATTTTTAGTTGCCTGGAGTTATTTAGTTTCTGTATGGTGTACCAATGCTGCTATTACTGTTTCATTTATAAGTGCATTAAGTACTTTTATTCCAGCATTAGCAACCCATGCTGTCATGTCTATTTTTACAGGTTTAGCTACCATTTGGTTCTTAACTTGGATCAATAGCTTAGGTATTTTTACATCTGGTGTGCTACAGTTAATTACAACAATTTTAAAAATTGTTCCCATTATGCTAATTGGTTTAGCGGGCTTACTATATATTCATTGGGAGAATTTTTTACCTTTTAATACAAGTGGTAGTTCCCATCTTACTGCCATTATAGCTACAACTACTTTAACTTTTTTTGCTTTTTTAGGTATAGAATGTGCCACTATTCCATCGGGTAGTGTGGTAAATTCCGCTACCACAGTGGCCAAAGCCACTACTTTAGGAACCTTAATAGCAACCATTGTTTATATATTAAGTTCGGTGAGTATTATGGGTATGATTCCAGCTGCACAATTAAAAACAAGTGTAACACCTTTTGCAGATGCCGCAGTACAGATATGGGGTAAAAGTGCTGCTTATTGGGTTAGTGCAGGAGTTGCCATTGCTGCTTTTGGTGCTTTGAATGGCTATATATTAATTCAAGGTCAATTACCCCATGCTATTGCAAAAGACAAATTGTTTCCTTCCATTTTTATGCGCCTTAATAGTAAAGGAGTGCCTGTGTTTGGTTTAGTCATTTCAAGTGTATTTATTTCTGTATTAATGAGTATGAATTATACAAAAGCATTAGTGGAACAGTTTAAGTTTTTAATGTTAATGACAACCTCTACTATTTTAATACCCTACTTTTTTTGTATAGCCTCTTATTTTATAATGCGCACACAACCATCAAGGAATAGTCATAAAAATATTGCTATGGCTATTTTATTAGCTTCCATAAGTTTTATTTTTTGTTTATGCTTAATGATAGGCTTGGGACAAGAAATTGTTTTCTGGGGGTTTTTTCTTACAATGTCTGCTGTGCCCATATATGTATTTGCAGTTTGGAAACGGGATAAATATTAATACAATTATGAAACAATCTAGTTTTACTTTTTAAATTATACCTATGTCTTCACATTCAGAATCTGGTAAAATAAAATCATTATTTATTAAAAAAGTTGCCGCAGCTTTTATAAACGATGCACATATAGAACAGCACTGGGAGTCATTAAACTATTTAGCAAAACCCTCTTTACATAAAGCGCTTGTTGAATATGAAGCTTTTGAAAAAATTTTAAAAGACAACGGCGCCGAGATATTTTATTTTCCTGAACAGAGTGCAGTGAATATGGATTCCATTTATTGTAGAGATGCAGCTATTACAACAAAAAGAGGTATGATAATTTGCAATATGGGAAAAGAGGGTCGTAAAAATGAACCCTTAGCTCAACAAAAAGCATATGAGGCTGCTGGCATACCAGTGCTAGGACACATTAAGGCACCAGGCACGATGGAAGGCGGAGATGTTGCTTGGTTAGATGATACTACTTTGGCAGTTGGCCATACGTATAGAACCAATGAAGAGGGGATACGACAATTAACCGACTTATTAAAACCCTTAGGTGTAAAAGTAATTACAGCACCTATGCCACATTATAGAGGCCCTTTGGATGTTTTTCATTTAATGTCTGTACTAAGTCCAGTGGATACCAATTTAGCAGTTGTTTATTCTCCATTAATGCCAATTGTTTTTAGAAATGAACTTATGAGTAGAGGTTTTGAATTAGTTGAAGTGCCAGATGATGAATTTGATAGTATGGGATGCAATGTTTTAGCAATAGCACCACGTACCTGTTTAATGGTCAAGGGTAATCCTATTACAAAAGAAAGATTAGAAGCTGCAGGTTGTAAAGTATTTGAATATGAGGGGGAAGAAATAAGTGTGAAAGGAGGTGGGGGACCCACTTGTTTAACAAGGCCTATTACTCGAGATTAAATAAATTTTATTTATTCCAATCCCATAATACTATATTCCAAGGGGCTCCACCATATCCTATGGTATGTATGATTTCAAATCCTGTTTTTAAATGTGCTTTGATAGACCTTGGATTGTCTTGCGCCACATCGGTGATACAATAAGTATATTTTTTGTGTAATGCTAATTTAAAATATCCATACATTTTTTGGACGAGACCCTGTCCTCGATAATTTTTACTTACACAAAGTTGACCTACCAAAACATAATTTGTATTTTTTAATAGTATATTATTATAACTTAATTTATTCACCTCGTCAAACAAACTATCTAATAAAGGGTGCCAGCCATAGGTGGACTGAAGTGCTACTAAGGCATAACCTACCACTTTATTGCCCTCTTTAGCAATAATAGATGGGCTTGCTTCATTCATAAATTTTAAAAATTCAAAACTATATTCTGCTGTAACAAAACCTTCTTGAGCGGCTTGCTCAGCACTTATTAATTTTTTTAAATTTTCTTTTTGCAATAAACGAATGCCCTCAATTTCTGCATCATTTTTTACCCGCTGTATTTCCACCATAATCTAACTTTAATGCTTTTGGAATTGAATAAAATAAAGGAAGAAAAAACAATTATATTTTTTTAATATTACTTATAAAATTATATAAATCATATTTAGTGCCTGTTTTAAGTTTAGCATCATAAATTCCATTTTTACCCGAAATAAAATAAGCCATAATACTTGCAATTGCTACAAAAATACCTGTGGGTATTCCAAATAATTCTATTCCTAAAACAATAGATGCTATAACACAATGTGTAGCTCCTGCAAATACAGCTACAAAGCCCATCGCAGCTAGTATAGACATAGGTAAGGGTATGTATCCCATTAATATATTACCCAGTGTAGCACCTATAAAAAATAAGGGGGTAACCTCTCCGCCTTTAAACCCAGCACCTAGGGTAAGGGCGGTTAATAGAATTTTAAATAAAAAATCTAAATTACCAGCGGGAGTATAAAAAGCATCTACTATAGTAGGTATACCCAATCCAATAAATTTAGTATTGCGTGTTGCCACAATAATAAATGCAATGATAACTCCGCCTATGAATGGTCGAAGTGGTGCCCATTTTATTTTTGTAAATATTTTTTCAAAACGGTTTTGGGTATTTATAAATAAAAAAGCAGCTATTCCAAAAATGATTCCTGCAAGTAGAGACCAGCTAACAGTTGTAAATGAAATTGGAGCAATGGAATGAACAGGATAAATAGTATGTTTAACTTGCCAGGCTAAACAAACATAATGAGCTCCCCAAGCTGCAGCAATACTGGGAATACAATTTTCAAATTTTATTTTTTTGAAACTCATAATTTCAAGTCCAAAAACAGCACCTGCCCAAGGAGTGCCAAATACTGCTGCAAAACCTGCACTAACTCCCATTATTAAAATGGTTTTTCTTTGTGAAGCATTTAAATGAAAAATACTTGTACATCTGTCTGCAATAGCTCCACCTATTTGAACCGCGGTACCTTCTCTGCCTGCAGAACCTCCAGCAATATGGGTAAGTAATGTACACATATATATTAGTGGGGCCATTATTATAGGTAAGGGCTTTAAGGAGGGGGAATTATCAATATTTTGGTGTGTTTTAATGATTAAATTATTTCCTTTATTTATTTCTTTCCCCCAAAAATGATAAGTAAGCCCAATGAATAATCCGGCTAATGGTAAAAAATTAACAATCCAAATATGATAGTCACGCCAAGTAGTTACAAAATCTAAAGTAATTAAAAAAAAGGCAGTGGCGCTACCAATGCTTAAGGCAGTGAGTAATATAATGATGAACCATTTTAAAATTGATACAAAGTTGAATTGTAAATTTTTCATAAGCTATTAAATAGTTTTGTTAACTATTTATTTTTTCTTGAAAGCATTACCAAAGCAATAATCACCCAAATTATATTTACAAACATAGAAGGGTAGGCTTGATGATAATAGGTATTTATAATAAAAAAAAGTCCTCCAATAATATTGGCCCATACATATAATTTACTGTTGGCACTAAGCTTACCACTGATATTTAAACCATAGGATCCTACAATTAAAACGGAGGCCATCCAGCCTAATATTTCAATAACAATATTCATTTATTAAAAATAAGATAAATAGTATAAAGCCTTTATGAAATGCTTTTAAACTTCCAACAAAATCCAAAATATTGACTAATTTTAGCTTGTATGGAAAATTCATATAAACAACTGCTTGAAAATAATAAAAAGTGGGTAACAGAACAATTAGCCCTGGATCCGCATTATTTTGAAAAGCTAGCCAATAGTCAAAATCCGGAATATTTATGGATTGGTTGTTCAGATAGTCGTGTACCAGCCAATCAAATTACGGGTACTTTACCTGGAGATATTTTTGTTCATCGGAACATAGCCAATATGGTAATTCATAGTGATATGAATATGCTTAGTGTTTTATCATATGCAGTGGAGGTATTAAAAGTAAAACACATTATTGTGTGTGGTCACTATGGTTGTGGGGGTGTCATGGCCGCTATGGAAAACAAACAATTTGGATTAATTGATAATTGGTTAAGACATATTAAAGATGTTTATAGAATACACTTTAAAGAATTAGATGCTTTAAAAGATAAAAAACTTCGTGCCGATAGATTAGTAGAGTTAAATGTTATTGAACAAGTACAAGATTTAGGTAAAACTTCCATAGTTCAAAATGCATGGAAAAGAGAGCAACCTTTGCATATCCATGGTTGGGTATATGATGTGAAAGATGGTATTATCAAAGATTTAGATGTAAATTTTAAAGGCACTAGCGATTTACATAGTGTTTTTCATTTAGAATAAACTTATAACCAATGAAAACTTATTTTTTAACAATTTGTTGTTTCTTATTTATATGTTCAAATGCACAAATCTATAATCCTAGTAAAGAAAATTTAGCAGCGAGGAAAGCTTTCCAAGATCGCAAGTTTGGAATGTTCATTCATTGGGGTGCTTCTAGCGTTTTAGGTGATGGAGAATGGGTCATGAATAATAAAAATATTCATAAAGATGATTATAAAAAGTTATTAAAAGTTTTTAATCCTATTGATTTTGATGCTGCTTCATGGGTAAGTACTGCAAAAAATGCAGGCATGAAATATATAGTTTTAATTACAAGGCATCATGATGGATTTTCTAATTGGGATACCAAACAATCAGATTGGAAAATTACCAATACTCATTATAAACAAGATCCCATAAAACTATTAGCTGCAGAATGTAAGAAACAAGGAATTAAATTAGGATTTTATTATTCTTTACTAGATTGGAGTAGAGAGGATTATCCTTATGAAACAGGAAGAACTGGAAAAAAATTGGGTAGGACTACAAAAAGTAATTATGCATCTTATTTGAAGTTTATGAAAAACCAATTGACAGAACTTCTTACTCAATATGGTGAGATTTCTTGTATTTGGTTTGATGGACATTGGGATCAAACCAATCCGGAAGGGACCAAAGACAGAAGTTCTCGTATTGATTGGAAATATGATGAAATTTATAGTTTAATTCATAAACTGCAACCTGCTTGCTTAATTGGAAATAATCACCATTTAGATCCAATTGCAGGAGAAGACTTTCAAATGTTTGAACAAGACTTACCTGGGCAAAATAATTCAGGGTTAAGTTTTCAAACAGCTTCTTCTTTACCCTTAGAATCTTGCATAACCATGAATGATTCTTGGGGTTTTAGAATTACCGATCGTAATTATAAATCATACAACAACATCATTCAAACCTTGGTAGGTGCTGCGGGTCGTAATTCTAATTTATTATTAAATGTAGGACCTATGGCGAATGGAGCAATACAA
>CAZWTV010000040.1:0-15246 GCA_964637225.1 uncultured Sediminibacterium sp. | reverse complement strand
AATTTCACTTTTAGTAATATGTAAAAATGAATGTGCATTTCCCAGGGATTCGATTTTGGCTTCTGCACTATTTAATACATCATATGGCTTACTTGCTACTTGTTTTGCTAATTGAGGTTGAGGACGTAATGCTTCAAAAGGACTTATTTTTGCCATGTATATAGTGGGGTTCTATTTTTTTAGTATTAATTTTTTTGATCAAAATATTTCATTAGGTTACAAAAAGCTTCTACGCTTGAATAAGGTAGAGCATTATACATACTCACTCTAATGCCGCCTACTGTTCGATAACCTTTCACACCAATCATTGATTCTTGTTTACACAAAGACAAAAATGCTTCTTCTTTGGAGGGGTCTTTTAAAAAGAAAACAGCATTCATAATACTTCTATCTTCTTTTGCAACAGGACAATAAAATGAAGGAAGACTATCGATGGTTTCATACAATAAATTAGATTTAGCTACATTTAATTTTTCCATAGCAGCTAAACCTCCTTGGGCTTCTATCCAGCGAAGTGTTAATAAACTTACATAAATAGAAAAAACAGGAGGTGTATTTAATAAAGAACCTGCTTCAATATGTTTTTGATAATCTAATATAGCGGGAATTTTTCTTTTTACTTTTCCTAAAATTTCTTTTTTTACTACTACTAATGTAACCCCTGCGGCACCCATATTTTTTTGAGCACCTGCATATATTAAATCGAATTGTTTAAAAGGGGTAGGTCTGCAAAATATATCAGAACTCATATCACCAATTAACAATGCTTTTGTAGAAGGATAGTTATGCCATTGCGTTCCCTCCACTGTATTGTTAGTAGTAATATGCAAGTAAGTAGCCTGGCTAGGTATGTCTAAAGTTTTGTTTAAATAAGTATGTTTTTTATCTGAAGTATCTGACACTACTTTCACGCGTCCGAATATGCTTGCTTCTTTCACTGCTTTATTACCCCATACACCATTATCACAAATAGCGGCTAGTCCATGCTCATCTAATAAGTTCATAGGCACTTGCATAAATTGCATAGTAGCACCTCCTTGTAAAAATAAAACTTCATAAGTAGTATCTAGATCCATTAATCTTTTAACAATAGTTTGAGCTTCTTTCACGACATCTATAAAATGAGTAGTACGATGTCCTATTTCTAAAATAGACAAACCTGTGTTATTAAAATTATGAATGGCTGCTGCTGCTTGATCTAAAACTTCTTTAGGTAAGATAGAAGGACCCGAATTGAAATTGTGCAATAACATTATAAAAAAATAAATTAAATATTTGTGGAATGCTCATCAGTAGGCTCGTCGTCAATAGTAGTTACACCTCCAGAAACTACATATTTCATTGCTTCTGCTGCATGTACAGTTCTAGGTAATTTTTTAATTCTAGAAGAAGGTACGATATAAGTAATTCCAGAAATGGCATAGGAATGTGGCACGTATACGGTAACAAATTGATCCATACCAAAATGTGCTGTATTTTTTTGAGTAATAAAACCTATTCTCCAAACATCTATCGCATCTACATTCACTAAAACAGGTTGATCAAATTTTTTCTTGTTGCCTGCAAAAGCTTCTAGAAAATCCTTGACGGAAGAATATATAATTTTTACGCCCGGAGTTCTTTCCAAGATTCTATCAAAAAAAGACATAAACCTTTCTACAAAAAATAAAGAAGACAACCAACCAATTATTAATACTAATACAATTGCAAATAAAAAGCCAAGTCCTGTAACTTTAGGAATATGACCATTGACTTCTGCAAATTGTTGAGGAAATATAAAATTGAGCAGATTAGGTAAAAAATTATCCACCCAATTAAATAAACTTACCACTACCCAAATGGTCACTCCAATGGGTGCCAGCACAATGACTCCCTGAAAAAAGCGCTGCGCAAGGGCAGTAAGTATTTTTTGCTTGATGAATTGACGCCTGATATTGGGCATTTGAACTAGAATTAGGCCCAAATTTCAAACAATTTTACCATTCAACATAAATAATAAATAAATAAGCCTGGAAACTTTGAAAACTTATAAAGTTTCTATAGTTTTGCGCCTCCAAAATAAACTATGGAAGAAAGAATACTGAATAAAGCCCAGGAATTGATGTTCCAATCGGGGGTCAAACATGTCACTATGGATGATTTGGCCAATCAATTGGGCATCAGTAAAAAGACAATTTACCAATATTTTAAGGATAAAGATAGTTTGGTAAGCTCTGTGGTGGAACATGAACTAGCCAACCATTCCTTATTATGTAATCAATGTATGCAAGCTGCAGATAATGCCGTGCACGAGATATTCCTATTAATGAAAGTGATTCAGGAAATGTTTAATAGAATGAACCCCTTGGCTTTATTTGAAATTGAAAAATATTATCCAATAGCTTTTGAAAAAATTAAAAAACATAAGGATGATTTTATATTCTCTATGATAAGTGCCAATTTGGAAAAAGGAATTGCAGAAGGCTTATATAGAAAAGATGTTGATGTTACAATTCTTTCCAAATACCGACTAGAGACCAGTTTAATCCCATTTAATATTCAAGTATTTCATCCCTCGAAATTTGATTTATTAAAAGTGAATCTTCAAATTATTGAACATTTTGTATATGGAGTAGCGACGCTTGAGGGTCATAAATTAATGAATACATATAAATCAAGTAGTACCCTATCTAACTCTTAAATACAGTTATACTTCCTAAAATAATAATTCTTAGAAAAAATGAAATATCTATCTCTCTTACTAATTAGCATTACTTCAATGATAGTGGTAAATGCTCAAACTGAAATTAAACCTTTACATTCTTTTACTTTAAATGATTGTATTACTTACGCTCAAAAAAATAATGTACAAGTAAAAAATGCTTTATTAGCAATTGATGCTCAAGTACAAACCAATAGAGAAATTGCTTCTGCGGCTTATCCTAGTATAGGAACCAATGTGGGTAGTACTGATTATTTAAAAATACCTACCTCATTATTACCCGCACAAATATTTGGTGGACCTGCTGGAACTTTTATTCCTGTTCAATTTGGAACTAAATTCAATGCAAATTATGGCGCCAACTTTCAACAATTACTTTTTGATGGTCAAGTTTTTGTAGCCTTACAAGCAAGAGCTACTTCACTTGAAATGCAAAGAAAAAATGCAGCCGTAACAGAAGAAGCTATCAAAGCTAATATATACAAAATATACTATCAATTATCGGCAAGTAAAACGCAACTTAATATTTTAGATGCCAATATTGAGCGCTTAAATAAGTTAGCACAAGATGCTCAAATTATGTATAAGAATGGCTTTGCAGAAAAATTAGATGTAGACAAAGTAAATGTTCAATTAAACAATTTACAAACTGAAAAATTAAAAGCCACTAATGCGGTATCCATTGGTTTTATGGGTTTGAAGATGTTAATGGGTATGCCTGTGAAAGATAGCCTTGAACTCACTGAAATCATTAATGAACAAAGTTTAAATAGCGATGTTTTAGTAGAAAATAATTTTCAATATGGACAAAGAAAAGATTTTCAATATTTAAGTACCGTTAGAAAATTAACCGATTATAATGTACAACGTTATCAATTAAGTTATTTACCCACAATTAGTATGTCTGGTGCTTATTCTAAAAATGCACAACGTTCAAAATTTGATTTTTTTGAAGGGGGTAATTGGTTTACCACTTCTCTTATTAGTTTAAATGTAAATCTGCCATTATTCAATGGATTTGCTAGAGAGGCAAGAGTTAAAAGAACAAAAATTGAATTAAAGCAAATAGAAAATCAAATAGACGCCTTAAAAAATAATATAGACAATGAAATTACGCAAGCTAAATTAAATTATATGTCTTCTGTAGCTACCGTACAATTTCAAAAAAAGAATATGCTTTTAGCAGAAAATGTGTATCAACAAACTAAAAAGAAATTTGAAGCTGGTACGGGTTCTAATACTGAAATTACTGCAGCACAAACCGATTTAGTAAGTGCTCAAAATAATTTTATGAACGCTTTATATGCTGCTTTAATTGCGAAAGTGGACCTATTGAAAGCAACAGGAAAATTATAGTAAACAACTAATTAAAAATTTAAATTATAACTATGAAATATTTCTCATTCCTTGTAACAAGTACTTTAGTTTTATTTGCCTCGGCCTGTGGTGGTGGTAATAATATAGAAAATCAAAAAGCGACTCTAGCGGCTTTAAAAAAAGAAAGTCTTAGTTTAAATGCAAAAATAGCAGCTTTAGAAAAAGAAATTGCTAAAGCTGGAGGCGCTGAATCGGCAAAAGCCATATTAGTGGCGGTAAGTCCTATAACAGCACAAGATTTTACTCATTTTATTGAACTACAAGGAAAGGTAGAATCTGAAAGTGTTTCCTTTGTAACCCCGCGCGCAGGGGGTGGTCAAGTAAAAAACTTATTTGTAAAAAGAGGGGACTTGGTTAAAAAAGGCCAATTACTTTTACAATTAGACAATAGCTTAATTAAACAAAGCGCAGCGGCGGCCAATCAAAATTTAGAAACCATAAAATCTCAAGCAGCATTAGCGAAGTCGGTATATGAAAAACAAAAGAATTTATGGGATCAAAATATTGGTAGCGAAATACAATTATTAACTGCAAAAACTAATGCAGAAGCCTTAGCAAGTCAATTAAAAGCGGCCACTGAACAATTAGGTGTATTAAAAGATCAATTAGCTTTTACCAGTATTTATAGTGATGTGGATGGAGTAGCAGAAGAAGTAAATGTAAAAGTGGGAGAATTATTTGTAGGACCAGGTCAAATTAAAATTGTAAACACCACACATTTAAAATTAACCACATTAGTACCTGAAAATTATGCAGGTAAAATAAAAGTGGGCACTGAAGTAAGTTTAAACTTCCCAGATATTCAAAAAATAATTGATTCAAAATTGTCAGTAGTAGGTAATGTAATTGATCCGCTCAGCAGAAGTTTTTATGTAGAAGCTAAAATACCTGTAGATAAAAACTTTCGTCCTAACCAATTAGTACAAGTTAAAATAAAGGACTACGAAAAAAAGAATGCAATTAGCACTCCTATTAATTTATTACAAAGCGACGAAAAAGGTAAATTCATTTATGTGGCTGTGATGGAAAATGGAAAAATGATAGCAAGAAAAAAAGCAGTAACTGTAGGTCAATACTATGGTAACAATATAGAAATTTTATCGGGCTTAGTAACAGGTGATAACATCATAACAGAAGGTTATCAGAGTTTATTTGATGGACAAAACATTACTACATCAGATAAATAATTAAAAAAAGTATAACAAATTAATATGTCGACTATTCAAAACATAAAAGAAAAATTTAAAGAATTTAAACCTACTTCTTGGAGTATCACCAATAAGACTACTATATATTTAGTAATGTTATTTCTTAGCTTGGGAGGTATTTATCAGTTCCTAACACTTCCTAAAGAGAATTTTCCAGAAGTAGTGATTCCAAATATTTTTGTACAAACTGTATACGTAGGTAATTCTCCTAAAGATATTGAGAATTTAGTGACTCGTCCCATTGAAAAACAAATCAAAAGTATAAGTGGTGTAAAAATTAGCAAATTTACTTCTAGCTCTCAGCAAGATTTTTCTGCAATAACGGTTGAATTTAGCACAGAGGTAAAACCAGAAATAGCCTTACAAAAAGTAAAAGATGCTGTAGATAAAGCTAAATCCGATTTACCCACCGATTTAACTCAACAGCCTAGAGTGATTGAGCTAAACATAAGTGATATGCCTATCATGTATGTAAATATTAGCGGCAACTATAGCCCTGTTCAATTGAAAAAATATGCCGATGATTTAAAAGATAAATTAGAAAGTATTTCACAAATTAATAGAATTGATTTAGTAGGTGCTCCAGAAAGAGAATTTCAAATTAATGTAGATAACTACAGAATGCAAAGCTCTGGTATTACTTTTGATGATATTAGTGCTGCAATTCAAAGAGAAAACTTAGACTTATCTGGTGGATTATTAGAAGTGGGCACTATGAATCGTAATTTGCAATTAAAGGGGCAATTAAAAACGGCCAATGATATAGCAAATATTATTGTGCGTAATTCAAACGGTGCTCCTATTTATTTAAGAGATGTAGCCACCATTATAGACACTGTTAAGAAAAATGAAAGCTTTGCTAGATTAGATGGGAAAAATGTACTTACACTTAACATTATAAAAAGAAATGGAGAAAATTTAATACTAACTACCGATGCAGTAAAAAAAGTAGTTGATGAATTTAAAGCCAATGATATACCCAAAGATGTAAACTTAGTCATCTCAGGAGACACCAGTATTAGAACTAAAAGTTCATTTACCGATTTGGTAAATTCTATTGTCATTGGTTTTATTTTAGTATTGGTAGTATTAATGTTTTTTATGGGTGTGACGAATGCTTTCTTTGTGGCGCTATCTGTACCGTTAAGTATGTTTGTTGCTTTTGTATTACTTCCAGCTGGTGACTTATTAGTGGGCTCTCATATTACATTAAACTTCATGGTTCTTTTTGCACTTCTATTTGGACTAGGAATTATTGTTGATGATGCCATTGTGGTGATTGAAAATACACACCGAATTTTTGTTCAAGGAAGAGGAAAATTAACGGCTACGACTTCAGCTAAAATGGCGGCTGGTGAGGTTTTTGTACCCGTATTAGCTGGAACTATTACCACTTTAGCCCCTTTCTTCCCCTTATTATTCTGGCCAGGTATCATTGGTAAATTTATGATTTACCTACCTGCTATGTTAATTTTTACTTTAGCAGCTTCTTTGGTGGTAGCCTTTATTATGAACCCAGTATTTGCGGTCGATTTTATGAACCACGAAGAAGAAAAATTGGAAGAAGAAAAATCGGCAATGTTTAAGAAAAGAAATTTTTGGATCCCCATTGCTATAGGTGTTTTATTAGATCTTATGGGATTCACGTTCTTAGGTAATTTACTGCTATTCTTTATGGTATTGGTAGTAGCTAATAAATATTTTATCACGGATTGGATTGAGAAGTTCCAATCACATACACTTCCTAGATTAATGAATACTTACGAGCGATTTTTACGCCGTGCATTAAATGGATGGAGGCCTGTTAAATTATTAATTGGAACTTTTATTTTATTAATTTTCTCATTTATATTCTTTGGAATTAATATTATCATTGGTAGAGTAGGTATTGAATTTTTTCCTAAAGGAGATCCCAATCAAGTATATGTATACTTAAAATTACCTGTAGGTACCAATGTTAATTATACCGATTCTATCACTAAAGTGGTTGAACATAAAGTCACTAAGGCCTTACAAATGGATAATAATAAAAAGAATCCACTTGTAGAAAGTATTATATCTAATGTGGCGGTGGGTGCGAGTGATCCCATGTTAGGAGATAGAAGTACAAGATCGGAATTAGGTCGTGTACAAGTTAACTTTGTTGAATATGAAAAAAGACACGGCCAATCGACCGCGCCTTATTTAGATGCTATTCGTGCAGAAATGAAAGGCATTCCAGGTGCCGAATTTACAGTTACTCAAGAGTCTAATGGCCCTCCTACTGATCCTCCAGTAAATATAGAAATACAAGGAGATGATTTGGATAAACTGGTAAAAACAGCAGTAGATTTAAAAAATTATTTAGACGCAGCCCAAATTCCAGGAATAGATGGTTTAAAAATGGATGTTGATTTAGTGAATCCTGAATTAACCTTAACAATTGATAGAGATCGTGCTTTAGTAGAAGGTGTAAGTAGTGCCCAAGTGGGTATGCAAATTCGTACTGCTTTGTTTGGAAAAGAGGTTTCAAAAATTAAAGATGGTAAGGATGAATATAAAATTCAATTAAGAAATCAAGAATTACAAAGAAATAATTTAGTGGATTTATTGAATATGCGTTTATCTTTTAGAGATATGGCAGCAGGTGGTATGATAAAAAATATCCCTATAAGTTCACTGGTAAAAGTAGAGCCTACCAATACTTTGGGCAGTATTAAAAGAAAAAATCAAAAAAGATTAATTCAATTAAGATCGAATGTTAAATTAGATCAAGGATATAATCCCACAGCCGTGAATGCTGTCATTGCACAATATATAAGTAATTTTAAAGGCAATACAGAAGGTGTAAGCATCAAACAAACTGGAGAGAATGAACAACAATTAGAAACTGTTGCCTTTTTAGGTAAAGCTTTAGTCATTGCCTTAATGTTAATTTTATTCACTTTGGTACTACAGTTTAATTCTATTTCTAAATCGGTAATTATATTGACCGAAATTTTATTTAGTATTATTGGTGTGCTTTTGGGCTTCTCCATTTTTGGTATGACCGTATCGGGGGTTATGACAGGTTTGGGTATCGTTGGATTAGCTGGAATTGTGGTTAAAAATGGAATTTTAGTAATTGAATTTGCCGATGAATTAAGAGCTAGGGGTTATAAAACAAAAGAAGCGGTTGTGCAAGCAGGAAAAACTAGAATTATTCCAGTTTTACTTACAGCCCTTGCAGCCATTCTTGGATTCTTTCCCATTGCCATTGGATTTAATATCAATTTCGTGACATTGTTTAGCGAGTTGAACCCGCATATTTTCTTTGGAGGCGATAATGTGGCTTTCTGGAAACCATTGAGCTGGACCATTATATTTGGTTTAGCCTTTGCCTTTTTTATGACTTTATTTATAGTACCAGCTATGTACTTAATTGCAGAACGTTTACGTCGTCCTATGCGTCGTCATTTTGGAGGTAAATGGATTAGTATTTTAGGTATTCCACCATTAACTTTTATTTTTATTCCTTTGATGTTTATTACTACATTTATACACAGAAAGAATCAAAAAAGAAGAATAGAAAATAACAATGCAGGTGGAGATAAAATTATAAATGGTTCCTGGTATTAATTAAATTATTAAACAAGCAAAATGAAAAACAAAGTAGTTAACTTTTATATAAGTTTCTTATTACTTATTTTTCCTTTTGCTTGTTCAACTACAACTCACAAGCAAGGCATGTCTATCACTCAACAAAATAGAGGTACCTATGAAGGCAAAGTAGTTACAGAATATACTTTGACCAATGCTAAGGGTATGCAAGTAGGTATTCTAAATTATGGAGGTACTATTACTAAAATAATTACACAGGCCAAAGATGGTAGTTGGGGAGATGTACTTACTGGTTATAAAAATTTTGAAGGATATATACAAAAAGGCAATCCTTATTTTGGTGCTCTCATAGGTAGGTATGCCAATAGAATCTCTAAAGGAACTTATAGTCTTGAAGGAGTACAATACCATGCTGCTTTAAATAATAATGGTCAATCTTTACATGGTGGTGTAAAAGGATTTGATAAAGTGTTGTGGGACGTTAAACCTTTACCTGGAGATAGTAGTATTCACTTAAGCTATATTAGTAAAGATGCAGAAGAAGGATATCCTGGTAATTTAAAAGTTGAAGTAATCTATACCTTAACTGCCAATAACTCCCTAAAAATTGAATACACAGCAACTACTGATAAAACCACTATAATTAATTTAACGAATCATGCTTATTTTAATTTAAGTGCTGGAAAGTCCTCTAATATTTACAATCATATTTTACAAATAAATGCGCTAGAATATACCCCTGTAGATAGTTTCTTAATTCCTACAGGTGAACTTGCAACAGTAAAGGGAACACCTATGGATTTTACCATTCCTAAAAAAATAGGAAAAGAGATAGATAAAGTAGTGGGAGGTTATGATCATAATTGGATATTGAATAAAAAAGAAGGCCTAGAGGAAGTAGCCAACGTTTATGAACCCAATAGTGGTAGATATTTAGTAGTAGCCACTACTGAACCTGGACTACAATTTTATTCTGGTAATTTTTTAGATGGTAGCTTAAAAGAAACTAAAAATAACAATGTCTATAATAAGCATTATGCATTTACTTTAGAAACTCAACATTTTCCTGATAGTCCCAACCAGCCTAAATTTCCTAGCACTGTTTTAAAGCCAGGTGAAACCTATCACCAAACCACCGTGTATAGTTTTTCAACAAAATAATTCAAATAAATTTATAAGACCAAGTGAGTGCCTTGCTCAATACCTACCTTATAGATCATCAATTGTTTTTGATACTTATTTAAATAGTTAGATGCCATTTCATTAGTAATTGCTTCTACTGCTGTTGTTTTAATAATATTAATGGTACAGCCACCAAAGCCACCACCCATCATTCTAGCACCCATTACATTTTCATACTTAGCAACAGCCTCTACTAAATAATCAAGTTCAGGGCAACTTACTTCATACAAAGTAGATAAACCATGATGGGTTTCATACATTTTTTTTCCAAATGCTTTTATATCCCCTAATGCTAAATCCTTTACAGCCAACTCCACTCTTTTTATTTCATCGACCACATAGCAAGTTCTTTTAAATAAAGTATGTGAATTTTCAAAAGAGTTAAAACTATTTTCTATTTGTTCTTTACTCAGATCCCTAAATGTTTTTACAGTTGGATATTTTTTTTGAATAATAGCTAAGCCATGCTCACACTCCCTACGACGGTTATTATACTGTGAAGAAGCTAATGCGTGTTTAATTTGAGTGTCGAATAAAACAATACTATATTCTTTTAATTCCAAGGGATAATAGCTATACTCCAAACTATCACAGTCTAATAAAATAGCTTTATTTTTTTGTCCATATAAGCTTGCAAACATATCCATTAAGCCACATTTCACTCCCGCAAAATCATGTTCAGCTTGCTGTGCCATTAAGGCCATTTCCATTTTTGTAAATGATAAATGATATAATTCATTAAGTGCATACGCTATGGCACATTCTAATGCAGCCGAACTAGATAAACCTGCGCCCAATGGAATATTACCTTGTATACAAATATCTATTCCCTTATTTATTTCTTGCATGTGGGGTCTATTAATCATTACTTGATGCAAGACCCCTATAATATAATTAACCCATTGTGTAGGTTGGGGTGTTAATTGAGTAATGGGTAGTAGTATGGTTTCACCTATATCCAACGCTATCATTTGTACTTGACCATCCGATCTTTTACCTATGGCAACTTCAATATGTTTATCAATCGCTGCAGGCAAAACAAAACCATGATTATAATCAATATGTTCTCCAATTAAATTAATACGCCCAGGCGATTGAACTACCCAACTAGGGTTATAATTACAATGATGAATAAATTGTTGGCGAATGGATAACATAAAATGTTTTATGTTAATTTATAATTTTTGTAAGCAAGCAGCCGCAGCTTCTAAAGTAGATTCTTTTTTAGCAAAGCAAAATCTAATTACTTTATGGTCGGTAGCATTATGATAAAATGCAGACATGGGTATAACAGCTACACCATAGTCCTTCACTAATTTTTCAGCAAAAAGTGTATCTGATTCATTGGATATTGATGCATAACTATAGCTTTCAAAATAAGAACCGGAAGAAGCTATAAATTTTAATGGAGTACTAGATAATAATTTTCTTAAGTAATCTCTTTTGGATTGATAAAAATTACCCAAGCTTATATAAGCTTCTTTATCTAACATGTATTGAGCAATACCTATTTGTTTAGGTGTGTCACAACTAAAAGAATTAAACTGATGTACTTTTCGATATTCTTTCATTAAATCTGCTGGAGCTACACAATAACCTAACTTCCAGCCTGTACAATGATAAGTTTTCCCAAAAGAAAAACATACAAAACTACGAGCAAATAAATTGGGATATTTAATTATCGATTCATGTTTTTTATCATCATAAATTAAATGCTCATATACTTCATCACTAATTAAATATAAATTATTAGATAGTACTATTTTTTGTAAACGCAGAATATCTTCTTGACTCAGTACCTTGCCTGTAGGATTATGAGGTGTATTAATTAATATCGCTTTTGTTTTAGGGGTAATAGCAGCTTCTAGGGTTTCCCAAGGAATACTATAAGATGGATAAGTTAATGCAATAGGAACCACAACCCCTCCATTAAAAGTGATATTAGGAATATAACTATCATAAGCGGGTTCAAAAATAATTACCTCATCTCCAGGTTGAATTATAGTTGAAAAGGCTGAAAAAATTGCATAAGTACCACCTGGTGTCACCGTAATTTCAGTATCGGGATGTATACTAGTGTTATATAAAGAATAAATTTTTTCACTGAGTCTTTCTCTTAATAGAGGAACCCCATTGGTATGTGCATATTGGTTTGCTCCAGTTTTCATTGCTTCTGTAACACAATTAATAAGTGTTTCACTCATAGGGAAGTCTGGAAATCCCTGACCCAAATTGATGGCATTATGCTTGAGCGCCAATTGGCTCATTACTGTAAAAATGCTAGTGCCAATATGGGGAAGCTTTGAGTGCATCTACACATTAAAATTTCAATTGATTTGAGATACGCTTTAATTCTATCTCTGCTACTTTAGCTGTATATTTTAAACTTACTAATCTAAAACCAGCATTTTCAAAACTCTGTTGTGCTTGTTTGACATCTATCATAGTAGCTTGTCCTAACTGATATTTTTGCATTACTAAATTCAATAAGGATTGAGTCATAGTATAGTTATCAATTTCTATTGGCAACTGTTCAATACTATTTTTGTAAGCATCAAAAGTTTTGTAGGCATTAGCATAAATATCTTTGCTTACACTTTGTGCCTGCAAGGCAGCATTTTTTGAACTTAATTTAGCATTGCTCAGCGATTTTTTAGCGGCACCTCCTACATATAAAGGAATAGATAAATTCACTCCTAAAAATGGACCCTGTGTTTCATTCAATAAACTAAAACCTGCAGCAGAGCTATTGCTATTAACTGTATATCCAGTGCTTGCTCTTAAAGTAGGATACATTAATGCTCTGGTTTCTTTTTCTAATTGTTCATTTATTTTTATTTGAGTATTTAGAGCTGCTAATTGTGGATTATTATTTAAACCCACAACAATACTAGTGGCTCCTTTATCAAAACTTAATTGTTGATCAATGGAAATAGTATCATTAATAATAATGGATGAAGAAATGTCTTCATTATTATTAATTGTTCTAGCTAGATCGGTTTTGGCTTGTGCAATAATTAATAATTGATTTTGTTTGGCTTGTAATAAAGCGTTTAAATCGATATTAGATTGTAAAACATCGGTTTGGTTAGCCACTCCTATTTGTTGTCTAGTTTTTACAATGTCTACTCTTTGTTGACTGGCTTCAATAGATTTTTCAATGGTTTTCAAATAAGCTTGTTGACGTACAACATTATAATACTGCTGCATAACTTGAGCAGTAGTATTTTGCATTTGCGATTGTAATAAAAAACCATTTTGCTTTTCAATCATCGCTAAACGATCTTTATATGCCATGATTCTATACCCATTAAAAATTATCACAGAAGCAGTAAGTCCCGCTGATAAGGTATTTCCATCAACCCCTGTTTTAGTAGTATTACGAGAAGGGTCGGCAAATTTTTGTTGAATAGTAGATACTGTTTTATTTTCATTAGAGGTAGCGGTTAATGAAGGTAGTGCACCTGCCACTCCATAATCGTTATTATTTTTAGCAATGGTTAAATTATTTTCAACCAACTGAATATCGTAACTATTTTGAAGAGCTGTTTTAATAGCTTCTGCTAATGTTAAGGTTTTTTGAGCTATAAGCACATTGCTTGATACAAGCATCCCCAAACCGATAAGAAAAAAAGAAATTAATTTTTGCATACATTACAATTAAGAAAGCAATACAGAAAAATTTTAGGCCACTAAGGTACCTATAGCGGCTCCTTGTACTACTTTTAATAAATTTCCAGGTTGATTCATATCAAAAACAATTATAGGTAATTTATTTTCCATGCATAAAGTAAATGCTGTGGTGTCCATTACTTTTAAGTTCTTTGATATACATTCTTGAAAGCTGATTTTTTCAAATTTAGTAGCAGAAGGATTTTTTTCAGGATCACTATCATACACGCCATCTACACGAGTTCCCTTTAAAATAACATCGGCTTTCATTTCAATAGCTCGAAGAGAACCAGCAGTATCTGTGGTGAAATAAGGATTTCCAGTTCCAGCTCCAAATATAACTACACGGCCTTTTTCTAAATGACGAAGTGCTTTACGACGAATATAAGGCTCTGCTACTTGCTCCATGACAATCGCCGATTGTAAACGCGTATACACTCCAATTTTTTCTAACATAGCTTGAATTGCCATTGCGTTTATGACGGTTGCTAGCATTCCCATATAATCTCCATGTGCACGCTCAATACCACTATCTGTTTCATTCATACCTCTATATATATTACCGCCCCCAATAACAATAGCAACTTGTACCCCCAATGTTACTACTTCCTTAATTTCTGTGGCATACTGCTCAATTATGGCTGGATCAAAGGGGTCTCCATTTTTTTGATTACCTAATAATGCCTCACCAGATAACTTCAATAATACACGTTTGTATTTGGGCAACATATAGTTAGATATTTAGTACTTGCAAGATAAGAATTTTAAGGCATTAAAAAAGGGTCTCGAACTATCGAAACCCCTTTTTTAGTATTAGTGATAAAAGAAATATGATAAAAGGAATTAACCTAATGCCACACGCTTAAATTCAGTTACTTTAATTGCACCATCCACCGATTTTATATAATCACCGACTGTTTTACTTCCATCTTTTACAAAAGCTTGAGCCAATAAAGTTTGTTCTTTAAAGAAAGCATTGATTTTACCTTCTGCAATCTTAGCAATCATTTCTTCAGACTTACCCGCCATTTTAGGATCTTCTTTCATGGTATCGATAATAATAGAACGTTCACGAGACACTAATTCAGCTGGAACCGATTCAGCGTCTACCGCTACAGGATTCATGGCAGCAATTTGCATTGCTAGATCTTTACCTAATTCAGCGGCTTCTTTACTTAAACCTACTAATACGCCCATTCTATAAGCACCGTGTATGTAAGAAGATACATAAGCAGCATCTACTCTTTCGAATTTTGCTACTCCAATTTTTTCTCCAATAGAAGCTAATTTATCATTGATTAAATCAGATACTTTACTACCATTAATATTTACCTCATTTAATTCAGCAATTGATTTTACATTATGTGCTACTGCAGCATCTGCAATACTTTGAGCAAAAGCAACGAATTCAGCATTCTTAGAAACAAAATCTGTTTCACAAGAAATGCAAACTACAAAACCAGTAGTATGATCGGCAGAAGTTTGAGCAATGATAACACCTTCTTTTGCTTCACGATCGCTACGCTT
>CAZWTV010000039.1:0-15401 GCA_964637225.1 uncultured Sediminibacterium sp. | reverse complement strand
AAAGTTTTGTACTGATTGCGATTTGCCTAATTCTATTTTAGCACCCATTGTTTCATGGCCATTACTTATAAATAAATACTGTGCATTTAAAATTTGCTGGTATTGTAAAATTTGCATTAGAGTCGATTCTGATAATGCGACATGTGCTGCTTTACATTCAATGATTATCCAAGACTGTTCATTTTTATAAATTAAAATATCAAATCTTTTGTTTAGCTCACCTAATTGAATTGATTTTTCAACTGCTATTAAACTAGCAGGATATTTTAAAACCTGAATGAGGTATTGAATCATATTTTGTCTAACCCATTCTTCTGGTGTAAGTGTAATCCATAGCTTCCTCAATGGATCAAATATTTGATCTTTTCCATTAACTGCTTTAATCTTAAAAGGATAGCTGGGATAGGCTAAAACAATCATTTAAATTAAAATTCGTATTTTTATATAATACTTTGTCCAAAGATAAGTAGTAGAAACCTTAAAATTTGAAAGTATGAAAACAAAAGAAGAAATCGTAGAGAATTGGTTACCAAGGTATACGGGTGCTAGTTTAGATCAATTAGGTCAATTTATACTCCTCACTAATTTTAACCATTATGTGAACTTGTTTGCTGAAATGCACCAGGTAGAAATTATTGGTAAAGATAAACCAATGCAATGCGCTACTGCTGATGGTATTACCATTATAAATTTTGGTATGGGTAGCCCAGGGGCAGCCACTATTATGGATTTATTAACTGCCATTCAACCCAATGCTGTTTTATTTTTAGGAAAATGTGGAGGTTTAAAAAAGAGAAATAAAATTGGAGATTTAATTTTACCCATTGCAGCTATAAGAGGGGAGGGTACTTCTAATGATGATTTTCCACCTGAAGTTCCTGCACTTCCCGCCTTCGCTTTACAAAAAGCAAGTTCAACAACCATTAGAGATAATAATGTTGACTATTGGACAGGTACCGTATATACTACCAATAGAAGAGTTTGGGAGCATGATGAGAAATTCAAAGAATATTTAACCGATATAAGAGCGTATGCCATTGATATGGAAACAGCCACCATATTTACTGTAGGTTTTTACAATAAAATTCCTACAGGTGCTTTATTGCTTGTGAGCGATTCACCTATGATTCCAGAAGGAGTAAAAACTGAAGTAAGTGATTCTAAAGTTACCGCTCAATATGTTGAAAAGCATTTAACTATTGGTATAGAATCTTTAAAACAACTTATTAATAACGGTCAAACAGTTCGCCACCTTCAGTTTTAGAAATTTTTTATCTTCAAAGAATTTTACAAGACTATTCTTTCCATAAAAAAGGGAAAAGAATATAGGCAAGGGCAATAATCAATATATCAAACCCAATTAATAAGCCAATCAATTGTGGTAAACCATTTTGTACTATATCTGAAAAAGCAATTTGGGCAATTTTCATAAGTAAAATAAGCTGAGGAATAATTAATGGAAAACCTAGAATCGCCATTATAGCCGATGGTTGTTGTGCTTTAGAGGCAATTGCAGCCAAAAAACTAAAAACTAAGCTAAGACTTATACCTCCCAAACAGCTTATGCCAAAAAATAGAAAACCATGTTCTAAAGGGTTACCCAGTAATAACATAAAAAGAAGCCAACTAAGTCCACTCATTAAACACATGAGTAAGCTGTTATAAATTAATTTTGAAAAAATAAAATGAATAGGACTCGCCAAAGTATAAAAATAAATCATTCGTCCTTTGCCTTCTTGAATAAAACTTCTAGCAACACTGTTTATGCATATAAATAAAAGGGTAATCCAAAATAAACCATTCCAAATTTTATCATCGGGTTGACCCATGGTTAAGTAAATAACAAAAGTGGTGGATGCTAGATATAGTAAAATTCCAAAAAAAGTATGTTGTTGTCTAAACTCTAACAACACATCTTTTTTTAATAATGTGATAATCGATTTCAAATGTATATTCATTACCCTTTATTGGCTAGCCAAAAATTATTTCTTTGCACAAATACGACATCTAGGTTCATAATTATTTTTTTCACCTAATACTACAGTGCCTTCTTCATTGCTGGTTCTAAAAGAAATATTTGCTAAGTGCCCACACTGCACACAAATGGCATGTAATTTGGTTATAAAATCGGCAATAGCAAGTAATGTAGGCATAGGCCCAAAAGGTTTACCTAAATAATCCATATCAAGTCCAGCAACAATAACTCTTTTGCCTTGCAAGATTAATGTTTCGCATACCACTACAATATCTTCATCAAAAAATTGGGCTTCATCAATACCCACCACATCTGCATTTTGAGCCAAGGAGACTATTTCTTTAGAATTTTTTACCGCAATGGAATCTATAGAGTTAGCATCATGACTTACTACTTTATTGACATCAAATCTTGTGTCTGTAGCAGGTTTATAAATGGCCACTTGTAAATTAGCAATTTTAGCTCTTTTTAATCTTCTAATTAATTCTTCCGTTTTGCCGCTAAACATGCTGCCACAAATCACTTCTATCCATCCTCTTCTTTCTCCTGTTAAATTTTGTTCAATAAACATGGTGTTATTTATAATTTCTTTTCTATATCTGTCAAAAGTAACTATTCTTATTTTAAAAAATGATGCTCTTGTAAAAATTCAATTGTTTTTGTGGTGGCGCCTGCATTATCCATTACATATTCACTTGCTTTCTTGGAACACAAAGAATACTCTAAATCTGAGTTTTGAAAAAATTGAATACGCTCAATCAAATCATCAGCATTTTGAATGGTGAATCCTCCTCCCTCATTTCTTAGTCCTATGGCTTCTCTATATTTTAGATCGTTGCTTCCCCATAATACTGGTCTACCAAAAGCAGCGGGTTCTAATACATTGTGAACGCCATCTTTTCCAAAACCTCCGCCCACATAACTAATATAAGCATATTGATATAAACTTCTTAATAAACCTATTTGATCCACAATAATTACTGTGGGCAAGGTAAAATGTTGTTTCGATGCTATTAAATCGGAAAGTGTTATGGCATTGGGAAAATGGGATTTGCATGCATCAATAGAATTAGCATCAACATGATGGGGGACAATAATCCAATTTAATTTTTTTAAAACTCTAGTAGCTTTTGCTATTACGAAATGGTCTTTTTCCCAAGTGCTACCTGCAATTATAATTTTATTTGAATTGAGCTTTTGTATCCATTCAAATTTTCTTACAACAGCAGCAGTGCTGAGGACTCTATCAAATCTGGTATCCCCACTTACATAAATTTTAGTAGATGCAATAGGCTTAATTAATTTTTCTGAAAAATTATCTTGTACTAAAATTGCAGAAAATAAATTCAGCATTTTTTTGTAAAATCCTCCATAGAATTGAAAGAAGATTTGATTTTTTCTAAAAAGGGCAGAGGCTAAAACAGTAGGAATATTTTTTTGTTTGGCAACCGATAAGTAGTAAAACCAAAATTCATATTTAATAAAAATAATTAAAGAAGGTTGCAGCGTTTCTAAAAAAAGTCTTGCATTTTTTTTACTATCTAAAGGTAAATAGCTAACAAAGTGAGCTTGTGCATCATTTTTTCTATGAAGGTAACCAGAGGGTGAAAAAAATGTAAGCCAGATTTGATATGAAGGATATTTTAATTTTATACTTTCAATAATAGGAAGACCTTGTTCATATTCACCATAAGAAGCACAATGTATCCAAATTAGAGGCTGTTTAATTTGTTTTTTTAATGTGTTTATTTCCTCCCAAACCATTGCTTGCCCCTTTAACCAATTTTTAGTTTTAATATTAAAGGGACTAATGAGATTAGCCAATATAGGATAAAGCCATAAAAAGAAATTGTATAAGATCATAGTATCACTTCAGTAGGGCAAAAATGAATAAAAATAATCATAAAACTTGAATTAGTTTTACATCTCAAGCTAAGGGCCAGCATGGAATGTAATTAAGGTTTTTATTGTAATTTTGCACAAATTTAAAGGATGAGGAAAATTCAAATGGTGGATACTAAAAACCAGTATCTAGCCATCAAAAAAGAGGTAGACCAAGCCATACAAGATGTTTTGGATACGGCAGCCTATATCAATGGGAAGGCTGTAAAGGATTTTGCTCAAAATTTAAGCAACTATTTAAAGGTAAATCATGTGATACCTTGTGCCAATGGCACTGACGCCTTACAAATAGCTATGATGGCCTTGGATGTAAAACCAGGTGATGAAGTGATCACTCCTTCCTTTACTTACATTGCTACTACTGAAGTGGTAGCATTATTGGGACTCAAACCGGTTTTTGTTGATGTTGATCCCATTACATTTTGTATGGATATAGAAAGTTTAAAAAAAGCCATTACCCCCAAAACAAAAGTAATTGTACCAGTACATTTATATGGGCACGCAGCTCCCATGGAGCAAATAATGGAAATTGCGAATGCGCATCATTTATTCGTAATAGAAGATAATGCACAAGCCATTGGATGTGATTATACATTCTCCAATGGAGTTACCCAAAAAACGGGAACTATCGGACATATTGGAGCTACTTCCTTTTATCCAAGTAAAAATTTAGGTGCATTTGGAGATGGAGGTGCTTTGTGTACAAATGACAAAGTGTTAGCCGATAAAATGACAATGATTGCTAATCATGGGCAATCGGCAAGATATTATCATGATGTGGTGGGATGTAATTCAAGACTAGACTCTATACAAGCAGCCATCCTTAATATTAAACTAAAAAAATTAGATGCTTATAATACCTCTAGAAATTCAGTTGCAACATATTATAATGAGGCTTTTGCATCCATTAAAGAAATTATTACTCCTTCAAATGCTTCATATAGTTCTCATGTGTATCATCAGTATACGATACAATTGAAAGGGGTGAATCGGGATGCTTTTATTGCACATTTAAATAGCAAGGAAATACCTTGTATGATATATTATCCAGTGCCGGGTCATAAGCAAAAAATGTTTGGCGAACAAAGCATTAGTCATTGGAATTTACCAGTAACAGATAGTTTAACTCCCTGTGTTTGTTCATTACCGGTGCATACAGAGATGGATGAAACACAATTAAATTATATTGTAAATGGCGTAAAATCTTTTTTTAATTAAATAATAATTTAGATGAAAATTACAGTTGTAGGCACGGGTTATGTAGGATTAGTAACGGGAACTTGTTTCGCAGAGACAGGCAATAAGGTAACTTGTGTAGATATTGATAAAGCGAAAGTAGAAAAATTAACTGCAGGTCAAATTACTATTTACGAGCCTGGATTAGAGAAAATATTTTTAAGAAATATTAAGGAAGGTCGACTAATATTTACTACAGAACTTGAAACAGCCATTGAGGGTGCAGAGATAATTTTCTTAGCCTTACCTACTCCTCCCGGTGCAGATGGTAGTGCAGATTTAAAATATGTATTAGGTGTGGCAGATCATTTAGGAAAAATTTTAAAAGATTATAAAGTTATAGTGAATAAAAGCACAGTACCTGTGGGTACAGCCGATAAAGTAAGTGCTGCTATTGCAAAAAATTATAAAGGAGAGTTTGATGTAGTAAGTAATCCAGAGTTTTTAAGAGAAGGAGTAGCGGTGGATGATTTTATGAAACCCGATAGAGTTGTGGTGGGTACAAAATCGGAGAGAGCAAAAAAATTAATGAGTGATTTATATGCTCCCTTTGTAAGGCAGGGTAATCCCATTATTTTCATGGATGAAAAAAGCTCAGAACTAACAAAGTATGCAGCCAATAGTTTTTTAGCTACTAAAATTTCATTTATGAATGAGATTGCACAGCTTTGTGAAAGAATGGGTGCCGATGTGGATATGGTGAGAAGAGGGATTGGATCGGATGATAGAATTGGTAAGCGTTTTTTATTCCCAGGCATTGGATATGGTGGATCTTGTTTTCCTAAAGATGTACAAGCTTTAATTATGTCTTCTGATGAAGTACAATATGATTTTGAGATACTAAAAGCTGTAGAGAAAGTAAATGCGCTTCAGAAATTATCATTGGTTGATAAAATTAAATCTTTTTATAAGGGAGATTTAAAAGCTAAACACATTGCTTTATGGGGTTTAGCATTTAAGCCCAATACGGACGATATTAGAGAAGCACCAGCATTGAGTATTATTGATGCATTAACAAGCGCAGGTGCAACGGTTACTGCTTATGATCCTGAAGCCATGCCCAATGTGAAGGCTCAAATTGGTGATAAAATAAAATATGCCAATAGTCAATATGAGGCATTAACAGGGGCTGATTTTTTAATTATTGCTACAGAATGGAGTGAGTTTAGAACCCCCGATTTTGAAAGAATTGAAAAAGAAATTAAAAATAAAATCATATTTGATGGCCGTAATCTTTTTGAAGTGAACAAAATGAAAGAATTAGGCTATCATTATGTAAGTATTGGAAGGCCTTCTGCCACAAAATAAAAATTATGAGTCAAAAAAGAGTTTTAATAACTGGTGCTGCGGGATTTTTAGGATCGCATTTATGTGATCGATTTATCAAAGAGGGTTACTATGTAATTGCTATGGATAATTTAATTACAGGTGATTTACAAAATATAGCACACTTAAGAAGTAATCCCAATTTTGAATTTATACATCACGACATTACTAAATTTATTGAGCTGGAAGGGGAATTGGATTACATTATGCATTTTGCTTCTCCAGCAAGTCCCATAGATTATTTAAAAATTCCTATACAAACTTTGAAAGTAGGTGCTATGGGTACACACAATTGTTTAGGATTGGCAAAACATAAAAAAGCAAGAATTTTAGTAGCAAGTACAAGTGAAGTTTATGGAGACCCATTAGTACATCCCCAGACAGAGGAATATTGGGGCAATGTAAATCCAGTGGGTCCAAGAGGCGTGTATGATGAAGCTAAACGTTATATGGAATCTATTACCATGGCCTATCATACTTTCCATAAGGTAGAAACGAGAATTGTTAGAATTTTTAATACTTATGGTCCAAGAATGCGATTGAATGATGGACGTGCACTACCTGCTTTTATTGGTCAGGCTTTAAGAGGTGAGCATTTAACTGTGTTTGGAGATGGCTCGCAAACAAGAAGTTTCTGCTATGTGGATGATTTAGTGGAAGGAATCTATAGATTATTATTAAGCGACTATTCAAGTCCCGTGAATATTGGTAACCCCAATGAAATTAGTTTAAAGGATTTTGCTGAAGAGGTATTAAAATTAACAGGTTCAAAAGTTAAAATTATTTATAAAGATTTACCTGTGGATGATCCTAAACAAAGACAACCCGATATTACAAAAGCCAAAACCATTTTAGGATGGGAGCCCAAAGTAAATCGTGCTGAAGGTTTGCAAAAAACCTATGAATATTTTAAGTCCTTACCATCTGCTGAGTGGACAAAATTACCCAAGGAGTTTATTTCTAAATAAAGTACATGAGAAAAATTTTAGTTACTGGTGCGAGCGGTCAGTTAGGTTGGGAATTAAGTCAGTTAGCTGATCGTTTTGATAAGTATGAATTAATTTTTACAGATCGAACTATTCTTGATTTATCAAAACCAGATTCTTTAGAAAGTATTATAAATAAGATAGCACCTGATGCTATTATAAATACCGCCGCATATACAGCTGTTGATAAAGCGGAAACAGAAAAAGAGCTGGCCTACGCAATAAATGCTAAGTCGGTTGAACAAATGGCAGGTATTGCTTTTAAAAGAAATATTCCTTTTATTACTTTTTCCACTGACTATGTATTTACTGGAAATGCTACTACACCGTACACTACAGATACACCTTTAGCGCCCCTTAATTTTTATGGATCTACTAAAGCGGAAGGTGAAAAATTGGCTATAGCCGCCAACCCCAATACTATTATTATAAGAACTTCATGGGTATTTAGTGTTCATGGAAATAATTTTGTGAAGTCTATGATACGATTTATGAAGGAAAGGGATGTTTTAAATATTGTTTCAGATCAAAAAGGTCGTCCTACTTATGCTAAAGATTTAGCTGAAGCTACCATGAAAATGATAGTAGCCATAGATAGTGGTAAAACTATAAAAGGTGTTTATCATTTTGCAAATAAAGGAGAGACCACATGGTATGAATATTGCAAAAAAATACAATCTATTGTGGGCATCTCCTGCCAGATTAATTCAATCTTAACTGTCGATTTTCCTACACCTGCTAAAAGACCAGCTTATTCTGTTTTAGATACCAATAAAATTGAAAGAGAACTTTCTATTGATATACCCCATTGGGAAACTTCTTTAATAGAGTGTATTAAAAATTTGAACTAAAGCAAATGAATAAAGAAGCTTTGTTAAAGGAATTAGCGTACTCTACTTATGTGATGATTCAGCCATCTCCACTTCATGGTATTGGTGTTTTTGCTATCAGAGATATTCCTAAAGGCACAAAAAATATTTTTTCCAAAGGGGTGGGTAATTGGATTGCATTGAGCAAAGAAGAAGTTGAATCATTGCCTAAACATGCTAAAGATTTAATTGAAAATCATTGCTTATTTGATGAAGAAAATTATTTCGTTCCAGATTATGGTTTTAAACTTGTTGATTTAGTTATTTATCTCAATCACTCAGAAACCCCCAATATTATTTCTTTAAATGAAGGGGAGGAATTTGAAGCCATCAGAGATATAGCAATAGGTGAAGAGCTTTTAATTGACTATGGAACAATTGTAAATAGTGATGAATGATTGGTGGAAAAATTGGTGGAAAAACCACAATTTTAGGGTATATAAAAAAATAACCCGTTGAAAATCAACGAGTTATTTTAAATTTTGGTTGCCCGACCTGGATTCGAACCAAGACAAACTGCACCAAAAACAGTCGTACTACCATTATACTATCAGGCAATCCTAGCCATTCTTAGAATGGACTGCAAAAATAGGGTGCCCTGCAAAATTTACCAAATAATAATAATGTCTTTTCTACTCATTATTATGATTTTGGCTTAACTTAATCATTCAAAATATTTGTTAAACATTAATTGTATTTTATGGGAATTAAACTAACACTTTTAACTGCTTTTATTGCTTGTTTATTTTTAATGTCTTTTAGAGGAGATAAAAAAAAGAAAGTGGTCTTTTTTGGAGATTCAATCACACAAGCAGGTGTACAGAAGGGCGGATACATTGATGTTTTACAAAATATGATAGCAGCCAATGGTTCCGCTGATAAATTTGAATTAAATGGGGCAGGTATTAGCGGAAATAAAATTTATGATTTGTATTTAAGAATGGATAATGATGTTTTAGAAAAAAAGCCTGATGTAGTGGTTATTTGGGTTGGCGTGAATGATGTGTGGCATAAATCTAGTTTTGGAACAGGTACTGATTTTGATAAGTTCGGTCGTTTTTATGATGCAGTGGTAAAGAAAATCCAAGCTGTTGGAGCAAAAGTTATTGTTGTAACTCCTGCTGCTATTGGTGAAAAGAATGATTATTCAAATGCGCAGGACGGAGATTTAAATGCCTACAGTAGTTGGATTAGAAAGTATGCAAAAACAAATGGCCTGGGTTTGGTAGATCTTAGAAATATCTTTCACGAATATAGTGTTGCAAATAATCCAGATAACAATGCAAAAGGAATTTTAACTACTGATGGTGTTCACTTAAACGAAAAAGGAAATGCATTAGTTGCAGAACAAATGTGGAAGGCCTTGCAATAAATAATGATATTATTATATAATTAAACTGCACATACTAAGTAATAATTCTTTTTACCTTTTTGTAAAAGAATATATTTTCCTTGTAATAATTGGGCTTTATTGACTTGTGTAAATTGGGTATCTACTTTTTCTTTGTTAATACTGATGCCTCCACTTTGCCACATTTTTCGAGCTTCCCCTTTACTCGGGAAAATTTTAGTATCTGCAAGTAAACTTACCAGATCGTAACCTTCTGAAAGTTGAGAAATATTAATATTTACAGTGGGAACTCCTTCCATTACTTGTAATAACTGAGTCTCATTCAATGACTGAAGGACTTCAGTAGTAGCATTGCCAAATAAAATTTCTGTAGCACGCAATGCAAAATTAAGATCTTCCTGGCTATGTACAAATTGCGTCAATGAAGCTGCTAAATTTTTTTGTAAAATTCTTTCTTGTGGAGCCATTTCGTGTTGGGCAATTAGTGATTGAATTTTATCTAAGGGAAGAAGTGTAAATATTTTTATCCATTTTTTGGCATCTTCATCGCTGGCATTTAACCAGAACTGATAAAATTGATAAGGTGATGTTTTGTTGGCATCTAACCAAATATTTCCTTTTTCTGTTTTACCAAATTTGCCACCATCTGCTTTAGTAATTAAGGGACATGTGAATGCGAAAGCCTCTGCTCCCAACTTTCGTCTTATAAGTTCTGAACCCGTTGTAATGTTACCCCACTGATCACTTCCTCCCATTTGAACTTTACAATTTTTATTTTTATACAACCAATAAAAATCATATCCCTGTACTAATTGGTAAGTGAATTCAGTAAAGCTCATACCTGTATCTGATTCTATTCTTTTCTTGACACTATCTTTTGCCATCATGTAGTTAACAGTAATATGTTTACCCACGTCTCTAATAAAATCTAAGAAATTAAAATTTTTAAACCAGTCATAGTTATTAACCATTTCTGCTGCATTGGCACAACTGGTATCGAAATTTAAAAATCGCGATAATTGTTTTTGAACGCCTGCTAAATTAAATTGTAGTGTTTGTTCACTTAATAAGTTACGTTCTTCACTTTTACCACTAGGGTCGCCCACCATACCTGTGGCGCCACCCACCAAAGCAACGGGTTTATGTCCAGCTCTTTGCAAGTGTACTAACAATAAAATGGGTACCAAGCTACCAATATGTAAACTATCTGAAGTGGGATCAAATCCAATGTAACCAGATACTTGTTCTTTTTCAAAAAGTTCTTCTGTACCAGGCATAATATCTTGAATCATACCTCTTAACCTAAGTTCTTGAATTAAAGACATATTATAGACACTTTTAGCAAAAATAACTATTAAAATGCAATAATTTCGCATCATGCATCAGACAAGTTCAACCATTGGAGATGGGACAAGAATTTTACACTTCTTAGTGGATACAATAATTGTATTTCTTTTAGCTTATGAGTTGCACGGATGGTATAATTTTTATGTCATGTATTGGAATTTCACTCCCATATCATTTGGTCCTTTCTTTTTTGCCATTATGTGGGTATACTTGTTTTTATTTGAGCTCATTTTTCAAAGAACACCTGCCAAATGGATTACAGGTACAAAAGTAGTGAACAAGAAAGGGGGGAGGCCGTCCATTTTTCAAATGATGCTTAGAACCAGCATACACTGTACCATAGTTTCCATGCTTGGACTTGCTTGGAATGGGCAACCTTTTCACGATAGTTTTTCAAATACAACATTGATGAATACATCTTCTTCTTTAGATTAATTCAATTTTTTAATGTTTTTCTCAAATCATAAGTTTTAAATAACACACTAACCTACATTTGTAAAATTTTTTTCATGGCTAAAATTGGAATTAATATTGCAACGGGAAGTCTTCAACAGTCTGAAATAATTGTAGGTATCGATTTAGGAACAACCAATAGTTTAGTCGCTATAATTCATCCTGAAACAAAACAACCTACTGCTTTAAAAGAATTTGATGGAACTAGTATAGTGCCAAGTATTGTACACTTTGACTCATTTGGAAATGCAGAAGTGGGAGTTCAAGCAAAACCTTATTTAGAATCAGATCCACAAAATACCATTTTTAGTGCAAAGCGTTTAATGGGTAAAAGTTATAAAGACATTGGTGCACACCAAGATTTTTTTGCTTATAAAATTATTGATGACAACAGAGATAGTTTAGTAAAAGTACAAGTGGGCTCCCATTTTTATTCACCAATTGATTTATCTTCCTACATTTTAGCAGAATTAAAAAAAAGAGCTGAACATATTTTAAAAACTCCAGTCACCAAGGCAGTAATTACAGTGCCCGCTTATTTTAATGATACTCAAAGACAAGCTACGCGTGATGCAGGGAAATTAGCAGGATTAGATGTACTACGCATTATCAACGAACCCACAGCAGCAAGTCTGGCTTATGGATTAGGCATTGATGCTACCCAAGAAAAAACAATTGCAGTCTATGATTTAGGGGGCGGTACATTTGATATTTCAATTTTAAAAATTTCTAATGGAATTTTTGAAGTGTTGAGTACAAACGGAGATACTTATTTAGGCGGAGATGATTTAGATCGTGCCATTATTGAATATTGGATGCATGCAATGAGTTTACAAGATCAAGAAAATGCAATAAATTTAAAACAGGAATTAAGACTTGTAGCAGAACAAGCAAAAATTGCTTTATCCCATGCTGAAAATTTTGAAAGCAGCTTTGCAGGTAAGAAAATTACTTTATCTAAATTAATGTTTGAAAGTTTAATTGAACCCATTGTTCAAAAAACAATTCATTGTTGTCAATTAGCATTGAAAGATGCAGGCCTTACAATAAAAGATATTGATACCGTTTTAATGGTGGGAGGTAGTACAAGAGTTCCTTTGGTAAAAAAATCAGTGGCTACCTTTTTTAATCAAGAGGTGAATGATTCAGTAAATCCCGATGAAGTTGTAGCACTGGGTGCTGCAGTTCAAGCCGATATTCTATCTGGTAATAATCAAAATATGTTATTATTAGATATTACACCTTTAAGCCTTGGCATTGAAACAATGGGTGGTTTAATGGATGTACTGCTACCTCGCAATTCAAAAATTCCTACTAAAACTAGCAGGCAATATACCACTCAAAAAGATGCTCAATCTGGTATGAATATTTCAGTGTATCAAGGAGAGAGAGATTTAGTGAAAGACAATAGAAAATTAGGAGCTTTCACCTTATCTGGTATTCCTTCTATGCCAGCAGGTTTACCCAAAGTGGAAGTAAGCTTTTTAATAAATGCCGATGGAATTTTACAAGTAAGTGCCAAAGAATTAAGAAGTGGGGTAGCTCAAAGTATAAATATACAACCACAGTATGGTTTAACCGACGAAGAAGTGGAGCAAAGATTATTAGATAGTTTAACCAACGCCAAAGAAGATATTGCTAATAGAGCATTGGTAGAAGCTAGCACTGAAGCGGAGCAAATTTTGTCCGTCACTGAAAAGTTTATGATGAAAAATGCAAACTTATTAACTAAGGATGAAATGACTGCGACTGCTAGTGCTATGCAAGCGCTTCAAATGGCTTTGACTATGGCAGATAAGAACTTAATTGCTCAAAAAACAGAAGATTTAAACGAATTAACGCGTCCTTTTGCTGAAAGAGTTATGGATCAAGCTATTTCTGGGGCCTTAAAAGGGAGAGGGATAAACGATAAAAACCTATAGTAAATTTGGTTTTCTCAAAATCTAGCCTATCTTTGCCCTTCCAAAAAAACACCTGAGGAGGTATAAATTCTATGTTAATAATAGACTCAAAAGACTGCGAAAATATTGACAAAGCGCTCAAAAAGTACAAAAAGAAGTTTGAAAAAAGTAAAACTTTAATCAACTTACGTGAACGTCAAGCCTATGTGAAACCTTCAGTTAAACGTCGTACTGAAGTATTAAAAGCAGTATACAAGCAGCAAATTTTCAGCGGAAAAATTGAAGGGTAAATATCTCATTTGCCTTAACTTTATAAGGCGATGAAAATCCAAACTCGTTACACTCCTTTAAATGCATTTTTAGCCTATCTCCAATTTGAGAAGCGTTATTCATTGCATACCATCAAGGCCTATTCTAATGACCTTATACAATTTTTCGACTTTTTAGAAACACAGTATGAGGGGCTTAATTATGATCAGGTAACCGGTACCATGGTTAGATCTTGGCTAGCTGGTATGAAAGAAGAAGAAATGACTGGTAAAAGTCTAAATAGAAAAATTTCTTCTTTAAAGTCTTTCTACAAATATCAAATTCAGCAAGGTGGTCTAAGTAAAAGCCCCATGGAAACGGTCATAAGCCCTAAAATTAAAAAGCGACTCCCCACTTTTGTGGCCGAAAATGATATGCAGCAATTATTTGTAAACTTATCTTTTACAGAAGGGTGGAAGGGGTACACAGAAAAAATGGTCATTCAGGTTTTTTATGCAACTGGAATGCGTTTAAGTGAACTCATTGGATGTAAAGAAAATCAGGTAGACTTTTCAAAAAAAATTATTAAAGTTTTAGGTAAAGGAAATAAGGAAAGAATACTTCCCATCAGTGTGGAGTTGGCATCAGACTTAAAAAAGTATATAACTGAAAAGCCCAAAGAAGCTATTGGGAATCCTTCTTTATTTGTGACAGAAAAAGGAAAATCTCTACAGCCCAAAGCAGTTTATACTTTTGTGAAATTTTATTTATCACAAGTAACAACTTTACAAAAGAAAAGTCCCCACGTATTAAGGCATAGCTTTGCCACTCACTTAATGAATAATGGTGCCGATTTAAATGCAGTCAAGGAATTATTGGGCCACAGTAGTTTAGCAGCCACACAAGTGTACACACATAATACCATAGAAAAGCTAAAAGAAGTCTTTACTAAAGCGCATCCTAAAGCCTAAACATAGAAGAGGTTCATACTAAAGTTTTCTTAAAATTTGTTGTTGAAGTGTTTTTAAAAATGGAAAGTATGGCACATGCTATTAAAGATAAAGTGGTGGAAATAAAAATACATATTCCAAAACACGATTGTTTTGTAAAGGCAACTGCTAAGACATTTCAAACTTCATTTGATCGAGCATATGATTCCATTGCGCATCAACTAAAAAAGAGAAAAGAGCGATTCATTGCTTAAACTTTTGCAGGATTTATCTGCTTGGTAGCCTTTGTTGGAAACTATTTTCATTTTTACCTCAATTTTCGGGATAAAATCTGCCCTAAAATTTTGATAAATAAAGATTTCCTTTACCTTTGCCATCCCAAAATTTGGGATAGCTCTTTTATGCATTGCCGGAATAGCTCAGTTGGTAGAGCAGCTGATTTGTAATCAGCAGGTCGCGGGTTCGAGTCCCATTTCCGGCTCTCTAAAAATTAGGGGCAGATGGCCGAGTGGTTAAAGGCGACAGACTGTAAATCTGTTCTCTCACGAGTACGTAGGTTCGAACCCTACTCTGCCCACCAATTTTTTTTGTAACTTGCAGCCCTAACTGCAAGAACGAATTAATAATTGAATTGGTTTTTGAATGTATAGTTCTTTAAGGTTTTAAATGCGGGAGTAGCTCATTTGGTAGAGCGATAGCCTTCCAAGCTATAGGTGGCCAGTTCGAGCCTGGTCTCCCGCTCCATTTGGTGATTGATGCGAACAATGGAAGGCGGTTAGATAATTGCCGTTGTGGCTCAGTGGTAGAGCACTTCCTTGGTAAGGAAGAGGTCGTGAGTTCAATTCTCATCAACGGC
>CAZWTV010000038.1:0-15543 GCA_964637225.1 uncultured Sediminibacterium sp. | reverse complement strand
ATTAAGTCTTATTTAAAAACTAAAACTATTTTTATGAACAGCCGTCGTGTTTTTTTAAAAAATGCAGCTTTAACTTCAGGGGCTTTGATGAGTTCTCAATTATTCGCCCATAGTAAAATATTTAGTACCGATACCTTAAGAGTCGCTACCATAGGTGTCAATGGAATGGGATGGTCTAATACTTTAGGTGCACTTTCAGTAAAAAATGTAGAAGTGGTAGCTCTTTGTGATGTTGACGAGTCTGTTTTAAATAAAAGAAAAGCAGAACTAATAGTAAAACAACCTAGTATTCAAAAAGTAGATACTTATAGTGACTATAGAAAATTATTAGATAGAAAAGATATTGATATAATTATTGTTGGTACACCCGATCATTGGCATGCACTTCAAATGATAAACGCTTGTTCAGCAGGTAAACACGTTTACGTAGAAAAACCTGCTGGAAATTCAATTGGCGAATGTAACTCAATGATTGCTGCTAAAAATAGATACCATCGAATAGTACAAGTGGGACAATGGCAAAGAAGTCAAAAACATTTTAAAGATGCATTAGATGTAGTGCATTCAGGACAATTAGGAAATATACGCACAACCAAAGTGTGGTGTTATCAAGGTTGGATGCGTCCTCAACCCGTTGTGGCCAATAGTGCCCCTCCTGCAGGGGTAGATTATAAAACTTGGTTAGGTCCTGCGCCTTTACGTGAATTCAATGCTAGCCGATTCCATTTTCATTTTAGATGGTTCTGGGATTATGCAGGTGGGTTGATGACTGATTGGGGTGTACATTTACTAGACTATGCCATTCAGGGTATGAAGGCTGGTAATCCAAAAAGTGTTAGCGCGTTGGGTGGAAAATTTGCGTATCCAGAGTTAGCAGAAGAAACACCGGATACTTTAACTACTCTTTATGAATTTGATAATTTCAATTTAGTTTGGGATTCAGCAATGGGTATTGATAATGGTTCCTATGGAAGAAATCATGGTATCGCTTTTATAGGTAACAACGGAACACTTATTTTAGATAGAGGTGGTTGGGAAGTGATAGAAGAAAAACAAGCTAAAAATAAAGTAGCTATAGAGCTACACAAAAGTGAAGACAATGGTGTCAACGCTCACTGGTTAAACTTTACTGAAGCCATTAGAAATAATACGCCTGAAACTTTACACTGTCCTATTGAAGAAGGTGCACATATTGCTACCATTGCACAAATGGGAAACATTGCATATCGATCTGGTAAAAAAGTGAGTTGGGATTCAAAAAAGAATGTATTTACCGATGATACTATCAATAAAGAATACTTTACCAAACAGTATCATAACGGGTATAGTTTACCTACAATTTAAAAAAGAAAAAGATTATACTTATAAAAGTACAATTGGTTTTGAGGTACTAGGATGAGTTATGATTTGAGTATCGATATTAAATACTTGTTTAATTAATGGAACATCTACAATTGAACTTGGAGATCCATTTTTTATTATACGACCCTCTTTAAAGAAACTTAAGTGATCAGCATAACGCAAGGCAATATTTAAATCATGTACTACACCAATTAAAGTAGTTTTTTCATTTAATAAAGAAATAGCGATAGACAAAAATAATTCCTGATAATACATATCTAAATTATTTAAAGGTTCGTCTAAAAATAAGTATCTATGTTCTTGATGAGGGCTTTCCCAAATTTGAGCAAGTACTCTTGCAAAATGAACACGTTGTTTTTCTCCTCCACTCAAAGTTTGAAAATTTCTTAGATATAATTTATCAATATCTAATAATTGCATAACTTCTTGAACAATATCCTTATCTTTTGAAGAAGGATTGAATTGAAAATAGGGTGTTCTTCCCATCATAACAACTTCTTCTACCGTCATTGGAAAATTAAATTCTGAATGTTGACTTAAAACGGCTCTTGTTTTTGCCAATGTAGATGTTGTAAAAGTTTTTATATCAACACCCTGATACAAAACGCTACCTTCATAATTTTCTATCTCTCCACTTAACAATTTAATAAAAGTGGATTTACCTGATCCATTTGGGCCAACTATTAAATTACAATGTGCGGGTAAAAATTGAATTGAAATTTCATTCAAAATATTTTTAGCGCCTATATTATATTTTATTTGCTCTGTATATATCATTCTTAGATATCTTTTTGATAAATGTAATTTTGCTTCAAAAGAAAAATATATAAAGGAGCGCCTACTAAAGAAGTTATTATACCAATAGGAATTTCAGCTGGAGATAATAAAAGTCGAGCACCTACATCGGCAATGGTTAATAATAGGGCACCAATTATAATAGAAGCTGGAATTAATCTGCGATTATCACTACCTATAAGAAGTCTTACCACATGTGGTACTATTAATCCCATAAATGCAATTACACCCACAAAAGCAGTAGCCACAGAGACTATAGCAGTATTTACAATTAAAATGGTCGTTTTTAATACAGGGACATCCACACCTAAATACCCTGCTTCTTGTTCGCCTAATAATAAAACATTTAATTTTTTTGATTGATAAAATGCGATAAAAAAACCAATTATACCAATGATACCTGTTGTCCATACTTGAAACCAAGAAGCTCCAGAAAAACTTCCTAAATTCCAAAAACTAATACTTCTTGCTTGAGGATCTCTTGCGATATATGTCATTAAACCAACACCACTTAATCCAATAGCATTTATAGCCATTCCAACCAATAACAAAGGAAGTATGGCTACTCTTTTATTATTTTTTGCAAGTTGATAAACTAAATAAGTAGCTACCCATCCTCCTACAATAGCAAAAACTGGTACTAAAAATGGTCCTAAAGTAGATTTGAATACGGGAGACATAAATGGACTTAAACTAAATACAATGGAAGCTCCAAAAGCAGCCCCAGCACTGGTTCCTATTAATCCAGGTTCAACTACTGGGTTTCTAAAGAGGCCTTGCATTAATACACCAGAGACGGCAAGTATCGATCCCGTAATAGCACACAATAAAACCCTGGGCAATCTTAATTGTAGAAATACATTTTCATGAATAGTAGTATTTGATTCTCTTTTATACCAATGTAAAAAAGCAGAAATCATTTCAGAGGGTTTAATTTGAACAGCACCAAATGCAATAGCAACTATTAGTATGCCAATGAGTAATAGTGTGACGATAACAAAAAATATTTTATTATTTAGATGCATTTGAATTAGAATAAAATAAATGTATTAAATTAATAATATTGTCTCCCGTTCTTGGCCCAAAATAAGTGAGATCATGTTCTTCAAATCTTATTATTTTTTTATTTCTTCCAGCATTCGTTAAAGCTACACCAGGTACCTGCGTAATAAATTTATCCATGCTGCCCATTTGATCATAACCAAAATCGGTAGCAATAATAATATCAGGATTTGCTTCTGCAATGGCCTCTGCACTAATTTGTCTAGCTCCTTTAGCATCGTAATGGGCAACTTTAGCTCCTGCCATTTGAATAAGCTTATCTCCTACTCCATTTCTGCCACTCATGACAAAAAATATATTACTTGCTCTACCAAAGTGTATAATCATAACTGAAGGAGTATCTTTTATTTTTATTTCTTTTAAAATAGCACTTGCATGTGCCATACCTGTATCCATTACATTGCAGAGTGAATCTGCCTTTACACTCTCACCAAAAAATTTACCCAGCTCTTTTAATAAAAGTTTTGTACTATCCAATGTATTCGCATTTCCAAAGACTTTCGTTACTATGCCGGCTTGAGAAATTTGTGGCAGTACTGTTTCTGGTCCAATATCGTTGCTATGTATGACCAAATCGGGTTGTAAAGAAATAATACCCTCCGGATTCAATGCTCTATGATAGCCTACTGGTTTGATAAGTTTAGCACTATCGGGATAGGTACTACTCCAATCAACACCAATTATAGTATGCCCTTTACCTAAGGCAAAAATAAATTCTGTTAAATGTTTAGATAAACTTATAATTCTTATATCCTTGGTGCCATCAATTGCTCTATTATTCACGCTACTACAACCAAGTAGTCCTACTAAAACAAAAATGCTCAAAATACTCTTTTTCATTATTTTATTTTTTAAAAATTATATTTCACATTTACTCCTCCAAAATATAAAGGATTTTCAGGAGCTGCCGTATATACATCGGGCATTTGATTTACAAAAATCATCATGGGGTATTTAATACCCATTAAGTTAGTCACACCAACATATATATCGAAATTAATTTTAGAACTTAATTTATTTTGATACCCTAACTTTCCATTGACTAAACTGTAACTGGTAGCATAATAATCATTCATAGAAGTAATAGGTGTTTTGTCTTTGTAATTATATGTCATATTTCCATAGACACCTATACGGGTAAATAAATCAAATCCAAGATTAACTATATATTTAGGCACTCCTGCAACCATTTTATTTGAATAGTCCTCCGTTAAAATCACCGATTTTTGTATTTTAAAATTATCACCATAAGTGAAATGAGCATAACTACCATTGATAAATGGTTTAATAGAGCTTATAAAATTAGTATTGGATTGATACAAAGTATATTTTATTAATGCCTCTATTCCATTATGTATTTGTTTGCCGCCATTCACTACATAACTATACAAAGTAGTATTGGGAGAAGCTGGAGAGACCACCGATATAGCAGTCATTTTTTCTGAAAAAACAGTATTGAAAAAAGCCAATTCGTAGGTAAAGACGCCCCCTGCTAATTGACCCTTTGACCCAATTTCAAATTGCGCTCCCTTTTCAGGAGACAAAACAGTATTTAAGCTTCCTGTTGCAGGTGTAGGGGGTTTAGTTATTGCAGGAGTGGTAATATAAAAATAGGAACTGGTGGGTGCCTTGAAGCCGGTGCTATAAGAGGCATAAATAGATACTTGTTTAGAAATAACTTTATTAAAAGCAAAATGTGGTGATACCATATTGGTATAACTCGTATCAAAAGTGGAAGGTCTGGTTATTAGTGCTGTATTAAATCTATCATTTAAATTCAAGTGCATCACGGAGGTGCCTATACCTGCAAGTATAGAGAAATCATTGGGTAGATGTAAAGTCCATTCGGAAAATAAATGATGATTAGTACTAGTAGCATAAATATTAGATGTGGCAGTATTTATAACCCAATATGGATTCACTCCATACACCCAAGAGCTTGCACTATCAAAGGGGCTTTGCTTCATGCTATACCCAATCACTTCTGCTACTTGTTGCTGAACTTCAATACCAGTGACACCGCCAAGAGTTATTTGATTACCTAATGGTATTCTAGTATGTAGCGCTGATCTAAAACCATAATTGATAGCATTTTTATCGGTCCATCCAGCTGCAGAACTAGCATTACTATTAAACCCAATACCATAAATGGATGAGTTTATAGAAATATTTTGATTGGGCTTATACTCATGACTCACCCCTGTTCTAAAACTAATCACATTACTATGTCCATCTCTTTTGATATAATCTGGATTTCCTGAAAAGTCATTATTATTATATTGAGTGATGGTTAATTCGCCAGATCTTTGATCATAACTATTACTGTAGCCCGCATAAATACTAAAACTATTTTTTTGATTAGGTTCCAAATCGGCTATTCCATTCACAAAATCTTTTTTAGAAGCATTGTGAATAGTATACCCATCTGTTTGCTGGTGTCCATAATTTACTAACAAAGAAGATTTATCCCCCCCTGCTTTTATTGAGGTAGTAGTTCTTCGAGTTCCATAAGAACCCGTTAATATTTCTTGAGACAAACTAGTATTTCCTTTCTGTGCTTTTTCAGTGGTCAAATGAATCGCACCTGCAATAGCTAATCCATATAATGTGCCCGCAGGACCTTTATTTATTTCTACATTCGCAATGGAATTGTAATCAATATCATCCATTGTTGTAATGCCTTCCGCATCTGTTATAGGAATTCCATTTAAATACACTTTATAACCTTGTCCATCAAAATTGCTACTAATACCTCTTGTTCCTCTGGTTCCATTTCCATAGCCTCTTATATTAAATTGTTGACCACCTGCTGCTGAACGCTTATTCATTTGTACGGAAGTGATATTAGTTTGAATCGCATCATCTAAATAAAGCCCTGTATTTCTATTCAACTCTAAGGTCCCAATTTTAGCAATTGAACTAGGTTGATATAAAATAGATTTATTAAGATTAGAACTGTTAGTCACTTCTACTTCTGTTAAAGACAAGGCAATAGGTGTTAAATAGAAAATTCTATTTTTTTCATTGACAGCAATGGTTTGTATGATAGTTTCGTAGCCTATATAAGAAATAATTATTTTATTTGATTCCAATAAGCTAATTGTAAATTCACCTAATTGGTTACTATTTAATTTTTGTTTACCATTACTAATACTAGCACTCGCTAATGGTTTTTTGGTAAGCGCATCTACAATCTTACCTGTAAAAGAATTTTGTGAATATATATTTTGACTTACTATTAAAAATAGTAGTACACAAGTTTGTAATCTCATTTAAAAGAATTGAAAAAAAGTATAAAAATAATTAACCCCGGTAAATTAGACGTATCGTGGAGGGGGGGCTTGTACTTCTTTTACAATAGTAATTATAGACTGGCTTCTTAAATAATTAGGATTACTCTTTACAGGGGATATGAAAGATACTGAAGCAAAATCCTTCACTAAAAAATAAGACAAAGAGAACTTTAAAATTTGTTTTGATGATTTATTAAAAGGTAAAGTATCGTTAGGTGATTGTAAAGAAGAAGTATAATTATGATATAATTGTGTTTGCATGGTATCATTGATACAATAAAACCAAGTTTCATCTTCGTTTCTTTCTGTTTTTACAACATCATAGAAGTTGCCTCCTACATAAAATTCTTTTCCTTCTTCTTCCCACTCAATAGATGGTGTATTTTTAATTTTAACTAAAGCAGAAGTGGGCAATTTTTGAGCTATTTGTTGAGCTATCATTTCCCTAGTCAAATTTTCTTGTACTACATAAACAACATAAGTACCTATTTGACTTGTTAAGGCAAGAAATAATAAAATAGAACAAATAAATCGCTTCAAATGGTATTGTTTTTTCTAGCTATAAATTTAATTTATTTTCTTATACCCTTTCTATTTCTTTAATGCTTTAAAATTTCCATTAGGTTGAATAAAACTCAAAGAAAGAAGTTCTCCTTTTTCACTCCATTCAAAACTAACTGAATAGCCTGGTACTTTTTTGAAATCAAATTTATGATTACCTATTGCTACCAGTTCATATTCAGGCTGTCCTGGAACAAAAACAAATAAGGCGTTTTCTTTTAAATAAGTTTTTATTTCAGCACCTGCTAAACTAAAACTACCTATATATTTTTTTAAATCGTCGGAACTCATCTCCTTGGGAGCATTTGATCTTTTAAATTTAATAGGAGTAGGTAAAGCAGGTTCAAAATTAAATAAGGAAACCGATTCGATATCTCCTTTTAAACCGGTATTAAATTGAAAACGAATAGGACTTTTGTCTGCTGTATCGATACCTTCATTTGTATCATATGGTCTAAATATATCATAATGAAATGGTTCCATCCACCAATTTTGGTTTTTTAATTTTGCAAAAAGAGAATCATCTTTTACTATTATTTCAAATTTGCCATAAGCATCATTACTATAGAAACCAGCATATTCACTTAATGTATGTGAAACCTTCGTATTTTTTACTTGATTACTACTACTTGATTTCTCCGCTTCTTTTGCTTTTTCTTTAGCTTTCGCTTTTGCTTTTAAAATATCTGCATTCCAATCAAAATATTTCAATCCTAACATTCTATCCGAAATTGTATTTCTAACAGCTGCAGGCACACTTGATCCATTTTGATTTACCAAAACCACAATTCCAATACTATCGGTGGGGAAAAAACAGGTACTCGCACTAAAGCCATCAATATTACCTCCATGTTCTACTCTATAATGGCCTTTGTATGAATTCAACATCCATGCAAAACCATAGGTACTAAATTGAATATCTGGTTTTTCTACAGTAGGAGTTCCGGCAGCAATAATCATTTGTGAACTAGTAGCTTCCGCAATATAGGAAGCGGGTATAATTTCAACAGTATCTAATTTTCCGCCATTGATCCATACTTTCAACCATTGAGACATATCCATTACAGTACTATTAATACTTCCTGCAGGACCCATACCTGCAATATCATAATAAGGTATTTTATGAATAATTGAATCTTTAATAAGATTATACCCAATAGCTGGTTCTTTATAATTAGCTAAATCTTTAATTGAAAAATTGGAATGTGTCATACCAATTTTTGAAAATATTTTTGATTCAACATTATTCTCCCAAGATTTTCCAGTTAATTTTTCACCTATAACGCCTTGTAATAAATACATAAAGTTGTTATACTGCCATACTTGTCTGAGTTCTGCAGAAGGTTCCATATATTGAATACGCTTTACTAAATTATCTCTAGTATCTGGTGCTATATACCATGACAAGTCGTGTCTAGGTAGTCCTGTACGATGACTCATCATATCGCGAAGGGTAATATGATTGGTTAAATCACTAGTATAAAATTTTACATCGGGTAAATATGTGACTGCGGGTTTATCAAAATCTATCGATTTTTCTTTTTGTAAAATTCCAAGTATAGATGCTGTAAATGCTTTAGTGCATGAACCAATTGCAAATTGTGTATTTTCTGTAACAGGTAATTTATTTTCAAGATCACGATAGCCAAAACCTTTTGCAAAAATGACTTTATTTTTTTCAACTACTGCTACGGCAACACCCGCTGCATGATTGTCTTTTAATATTTTATTTATTTCTGCTTCAATGCCTACAAAGCGTTTGTCCACCTTATTTTGTGCTTTTACCAATACATTTGTTATTAGTAAAATAAGCGTGAAACAATAAGTAAAAAGTGTTCTTTTCATATCTTAAAATTTATGTTTCAAATATATTATTATTTAGTTAACTTAGTTATTCAAAATACACCAATGGCAAACAGACGTAATTTTATACAACACTTAGGCCTAATGGCAGGGGCTTTTTCAGCCAACAGCTTATTCCATCAAGCTCATGCAGCTGAATTTGAACATATGAACTTGCAAAAGAAAATGCTGAGCCCGAAAGAGATAGCTATGGATGAAGACTATTGGTCTGTTATTCAACAAGGATACACGGTAAGCCCTTCTATTATAAATTTAAATAATGGAGGCGTGAGTCCAAGTCCTAAAGTTGTACAAGAAGCAGTAGAAAGTTTTAATAAAATGACCAATGAGGGACCTTCTTATTTTATGTGGCGAATTTTGGATCAGGGTAGAGAACCCTTAAGATATAAATTAGCTACACTGGCTGGATCTGATCCTGAAGAAATTGCTATTAATAGAAATTCAACTGAAGCATTAAATACAGTCATTTTTGGTTTAAACTTAAAAGCAGGTGATGAAGTTATTGGTACCAAGCAAGACTATCCGAATATGATCAATGCTTGGAAGCAAAGAGCTTCCAGAGAAGGTATAGTTTATACACAACTCAATTTTAAATATCCAATTGAAAATGAAGAAGAAATAGTAAATGCTTTTGAAAAAGCAATTACACCTAAAACAAAAATTTTTCATATCACACATATGGTAAATTGGGTAGGACAAATTATGCCTGTTAAAAAATTATGTGATTTGGCAAAAAAACATGGCATTGAAACTATTGTGGACGGTGCACATAGTTTTGGTTTAATGGATTTTAAAATTCCAGATTTTGGATGCGATTATTTTGGAACTTCCTTACATAAATTTTTATCGGCTCCTATTGGAAGTGGAATGTTATGGATTAAAAAAGAAAAGATAGAAAAAATTTGGCCTTTAGTTTGTAACGACAATCCCAAAGGAACTGATATTAGAAAGTTTGAAACACTTGGAACTAGAAGCTTTCCTATTGAACAAGGTATAGGTGAAGCCATTAATTTTCATAATGCCATTGGAAGTAAGCGTAAAGAAGAACGTATACGTTATTTGAAAAATTATTGGGCCACTCGCGTAAAAGATATTCCTAAAGTAAAAATTAATACCTCATTAAAAGATGCCTACTCCTGTGCTATCTGTGGTGTAAGCATAGATGGCATGACACCAGGGGCTTTGGACAGTGCATTATTCAATGATTATAAAATTCACACGGTGGGTATTGTTTGGGAAAATATAAGTTGTGTGCGAATTACGCCTCATGTATATACCCGACTACAAGATTTAGATAAATTAGTTTATGCCATTGAGAAAATTGCTAAAAAAGCTTAACTAGTTAAACATTAAAAAAAGCTCGTCATAATAGACGAGCTTTTTTATACATTATTTTGGAAATCAGATAAAATAGTATGTTAAGGTTTTTTCACAGTTGGATAAGTAATACCCAATTGCTCTAAATAAGTACCATACTTTGCTTCATTAAAATAGAAAGGCTTCATTTGGTCTCTAAACTTTTGCATAATTTCTTTATTTAAATGTATGGCAGGAGGATCGGTAGCAGAAATAAATGGAATATATTTAACGTCTTTATTTTGCACTTCCGTAAAATATGTTTTTGCATCTTGAATTAAGGTAGGATTCGTGAAGCAATCTAATAAAGTCATTGCTGTTGCTTTTGCACCTGCCAAAGAACCTTTATGGGCAATAGGTGTAGCCATTGCAATAGCATCTGCCCAATGGTGTCCTTTAGTGCCTGGAATATTGGCAGGATAGCCTAAAACAATAGTGGGTACATTCCAAGAAATATCTGCAATATCATCTGATCCACCTCCCCATGAAAAAGGAACAGAACCTTTAATGGTATCTATGGTAGTTTTTAAACCATTGATGGGATTACCTTCCATATCTTTTTTAGGAGCTTCTACTAAAGTTTGAACCGCTCTTGCCATTTCCATATCCTTATCATCCCATGTAGGCATACCTACTTTTTTTATATTGGAATACATTGCTTCAGCTAAGGGTTTATTAAAATGACCAGGCCAAGCAGTTCCTAAAATTTGATGAGTGACTGTAGTTCCACTCATTAAAGCAGCCCCATCTGCAATTTTTATGGCTGTTTCATAATTGGCTTTAATATCTTCATAGGTACGTTCTCTAAAGTAATACCAAACACTCGCTTTACTTGGGACTACATTGGGTTGATCTCCACCATCTACTACTACATAGTGAGAACGATTGGTTGGTTTTAAATGTTCTCTTTTATAATTCCAACCAATATTCATTAATTCAACGCCATCCAATGCACTTTTACCACGCCATGGTGCCCCTGCTGCATGTGCCGCTTCTCCACTAAAATCAAAGCGTACACTTACAAGACCATTGCCACCATTATCTCCATAATTTGATCCAAAGCTTCCACTCACATGTGTAAAAATACAAGCATCAATTTTTTTGAAATATCCATCTCTAACATACCATGCTTTCGTAGCTACTAATTCTTCTGCAACACCAGGCCAAATAACTATAGTACCAGGCATATGTTCTTTTTCCATCATTTCTTTCATCGCAATAGCTGCATATATAATTACAGCTTGTCCAGAATTGTGTCCCTCACCATGCCCTGGAGCACCTTCTACAATGGGATCTTTATAGGCCACACCAGGTTTTTGGGAAGCTTTCGGGATACAATCGATATCACTACCCAGCGCAATCACGGGTGAACCAGATCCAAACTTTGCCATCCATGCAGTAGGTATATTAGCAATATTTTTTTCAATTGTAAACCCATTTTTTTCAAGAACACTCGTTAGATAAGCTGAGGTTTCAAATTCTTGAAATCCTAATTCACCAAAGCTAAAAACTTTATCTACCATAACTTGAATATCTTTTGCATGTCCAGCAACACTAGATTGCAATTTTTGTTTCATCAGGGTAATATCTTTTTCTGAATACTTTTTTTGTGCCATCATAGGAACTGTAAATAAAAACGATAAGAAAAGCACTAAAAATGTTTTCATAGATAATAAATGTTTATTCATATTTATAATTTGAATTTAAGATACAAAAAAAGCTCTTTGCTTAATCAAATTTTTTATAGTGCTATTCTTGTTACTATTTACTATTATCTAAATTGTTGATTTTCATTGGTTCGGTATTAAAAAACTTCGATAATGGTATAAAGATGAATGCTTATTTACAATGAAAATTGAGTCCATTTTCAAATTTTAAAAAATGTATGGGCCATTTAATTCAAATAGTTTTGAATATATAAAATGTATCTAAAAATATTCATACTTAAAATTTTATTAGGCGCTGCCTTCATAACAAAAGCACAATACTTCGACCCTGCTATTATAAATTGTGCAGGCAAAAATATACCTATATATTCCAAAGAAAATTCAAAGAAAAAAATAAATTGGATATTAGATTGGAATATCGGAGAAACTCTTGCTACAGAAAGCTGGTATATTAAAAATAAACTAATGGTATCTTCAGGTTTTTTGCAACCTAAATTATTAATTAGCTCCAGTATATTAAATGCAAGTAATGATAATTTTAATCTCATATGGGGCCCGAATCCTGTCAATAATTATATTCAATTAGCTTCTCATCAATTAGGAATTGATATATTATCTATTGAAGTAAAAGATGCTTATGGTAATATTATACAACAATTCAAAGGTCCATTTTCTGCAATTTATTTTTCTAAAAAAATATCTATGGCTTCGGCAAATACGGGTATTTACTTCATTGTCATCCATTATTTTGCAATAACTACAAACAAAATAAAAATTATTAAAGTCATTAAAATATAAAAGTTAAAAAATTATACAATTTTAGAAAAATACAATTATAGAAATTTAAATGCCCATACATAATTTTCAATATTTACTATTAAATTTTTTAAGAATACTAAATCATTTTAGATTACTAATATCACCAATGGTATTGAGTATATTTTTTTTATTTATTGCCAATCATGTATTCGCTCAAAACAATAAGGGTATTAATTTTCAAGGTATCGCTAGAGATAATAATGGATACATTCTTCCTAATAAATCTATTAACATTCGAATTTCTATTAAATCAGATACTAATTCAATCAAAAATGAATATCAAGAAATCGCACCCATTACTACCAATATTTTAGGTTTATTTAATATTGTAGTAGGAGCATTTGAAACAAATAAAATTATTACAGTGGGCCCTTTTGAAAATATAAATTGGTCAAAATCGGAAAAATATTTACAAATTGAAATTGATACAGTAGGTGATTTATCCTTTGTACAATTAGGCTATCAAAAAATTAATTATGTACCTTTTTCATTTTATGCCGATAATGTAGGTGCACAAAATATAAATGGAGTTATTGGAATCTCACAAGGAGGTACTGGATTAGACAATTTAAAAGACGTAAAAGTATTATTTAATATAGATAAAATAAATAACACCCCCGATAGTAGCAAGCCTATAAGTAATCTTGCTCTTATAGCTATCAATGAAAAGTTAAAAAAAGCAGATACTCTTTCATTGAGTAATCGTATTAATTTAAAATTAAATAGCAAAGATACAATCAGCTTATCTAATAGAATCAATAACCTTAGTGCTAGTTCTACAGTATATGATTATGGTAGCTTTTATGATACATCAAAACAGGCTGCCAGTGCAGTGTCGAGTGCAACAGCCATAAAATTTAATTATGAGGGTATAGTAAATAATATAACAATATCACCCAATACAAGTGGTCAACCCACAAAAATAACAGTACTACATGCTGGCATATATATGGTTCAATATACTCTACAAATTATAAAACCTGATGTTGGAGTAGACGAAATAAGTGTTTGGATAAGAAGAAATGGATCGGCATATATAAATACCCATACTAGTTTTACTATTTCAGGGAGTAATATAAAAAATTGGGTATCGGGAAATTATTTAGTAGAACTTGGGGTTAACGATTATATTGAACTTTATTTTAGTGTAAAAAATATAAACAGTATAATAACTGGGACTATTGCTCAAACAGTTCCATCAAGGCCAGCAACACCTAGCGCTCAAATTAATTTACATAAGTTGAACTAAAGTTTAGCTAAAGGGTTGATCTATTGAAATACTTTGCTTGGAAAAAAATTTAGCGCCATCGGCAGCAATATAAACACAGTCTTCTAATCTTATCCCAAATTCACCAGGAATAGAAATGGTGGGTTCATTGCTAAAACACATTCCAACTGCAATAGGTGTTTTATTTCCTTTTACAAAATTAGTCCACTCATGTCCTTCCAATCCAATACCATGACCTGTTCTATGAGGTAGCCCTGGTAATTTATAATTAGTATTAAATCCACCTTTTTCAATTACCATTCTCGCAGCAGCATCTACTTGTTCGCAAGGAGCGCCTATTTTTATAGCAGCAAAAGCAGCGTCTTGTGCTTTCTTTTCTAAATTCCATACATCTATTTGACGCTGTGTTGGCTTACCCACCACTATAGTTCTTGTAATATCAGATGCATAACCCTCACAACTTGTTCCTCCATCAATCATTACAATATCACCTTCTTGTATAGTTTGTGGAGTTATACTACCGTGAGGCAGTGCTGAATACTTTCCAACTTGTACAGAAGCTCCTCCACTAAATCCTAATTTTTTAAAAGCAGCTGAGATATTATTACTTAATGCAGTTTGAGACATTCCAGGAACTATCGAAGTAAAAGCTGCTTTATAAGCTTCAATAGTTATATCACTTGCTTTTTGCATGAGTGCAATTTCTGCAGCTGATTTTATCATTCTGCATCCAGCAGTCACAGGAGTAGCATCAACAACTTCAAATCCTGCTGCTTCTTTTTTAATACCATTAGCAATAAAAAAACGAACTCTTTCTTCCATACCAATAGTATGGTATTGAACGCTTCTATCTTTTACAATTGAAACAATTAAAGCATAAGGGCTTTCATGCTCTTCCCAACAACGCACTTCTTCTCCAAAAGCGGGAATAATTAATTCTCTTGCTCTGTCTTCTTCAAATTTTGGACATACATATACTAAGGCACCCTTTGCTGGAATTACTACTCCAAAAGTTCTTTCACTTTGTCCCCATCGCATACCTGTATAATAAAAACAAGTAGTAGTGCCTTCTAAAAAAATAGCATCCATTTTATATTGAGACATTAACTCCTGTGCTTTTGTAATTCTATTTTTTCTTTCACTAATTGAAATAGGAACTATAGTATCTAATTGAGGTTGTAAATTTCGAATGGCATCTGGTAAATCATTTATAATTTCATTTTCGTGACTAGCTGCCGCCAGTAAAGACTTGCTCCAACCTATACTACCTGTAGTAAGTGCTGAAATTCCTAAAAATTTTCTTCTATTTAAAGACATATCTTAAAATTTTAAAGGTTTTATATAAGTGTTATTAAAGATATTACATTTTGTTTAGTTAAAAACTTTAAATTTATCATCTAAACGTAATAGAAACTCTTAAACTATCCATACAATTTATACTATACCAAAGCATTCATTATATCTATTAAAAATTTATATTTTAATAGTATTACTACTTGGATTTCAAATCACACAGGCACAAAAAAAGAATGCCAAT
>CAZWTV010000037.1:0-15726 GCA_964637225.1 uncultured Sediminibacterium sp. | reverse complement strand
AGGAGAAAACATTCGTGCTGTAGTAGCAAGAGTGGATATGAAAAATAATTCACCATTCATTATTCTATCTAGAACGAGCCCTTTGTTCTTGGCTAAATTATTAGAAATTGAGGTGCCTGAAATTTTTGATGGTTTAATTACGATCAAGAAAATTGTTCGTGAACCAGGCGAGCGAGCCAAAGTGGCAGTAGAGTCTTTCGATGATAGAATTGATCCAGTGGGAGCTTGCGTGGGTATGAAAGGAAGTCGTATACATGGAATTGTAAGGGAATTAAAAAATGAAAATATTGATGTTATCAATTTTACAACTAATACTCAATTACTTATTCAACGTTCATTAACGCCTTCCAAAATAAGCTATATGAACATAGATAGCGAAAATAAGCATGCTGAAGTGTATTTAAAAGCTGATCAAGTGTCATTGGCTATAGGACGCAGAGGCGTAAATATAAAATTAGCCTCTGAATTAACTGGTTATGAATTAGATGTATACCGTGAAGAAGAGGAAATTGTTGATGAGTTTGATATCGATTTAGATGAATTCAGTGATGAAATTGAAACATGGATTATTGACGAATTCAAACGTGTCGGATGTGATACGGCAAGAAGTATATTAAACTTGAGTGCGGAAGAATTAGAAAAAAGAACAGACTTAGAAAAAGAAACGATTGCAGATGTACGTCGAATCTTACAAGAAGAGTTTGATAAAGGTGAATAAGCATTGATTTAGAAAGTATATTTGTATTAGGCGAATCACTCCAAAAATTCTAAAATAATTATTGGAGTAAAAAATAACAGAATGTCAGAATTGAAACTACCAAGATTGTTAGCAGCTGCTAAAGAGTTCAACATCGGTCAAGATACCTTGATTGAATTCTTAGTGAAAAAAGGTTTTTCTAAAGACGACCTTAAGCCCACAGCTAAATTGACTGAGGATCAGTATTATTCTCTGCAAGCAGAATTTCAAAGTGATAAAGTTGCTAGAAATAAAGCGGACCATGTAGAGTTGCCTAAAAATACTGTATCTGATAAAGACAAAGCTAAGAGGTCAGTAGCCACTGAAATTGAAGAAGCCAAGTCAAAAACGTCAAAGGCAGCTGAAAAAGAAGCTCCAAAGCCTGAAAAATTAAAAATTGATGTACCAGAGGTAGAATCTCCAAAAATTATTGATAAAATAGATTTATCGTTAATTGATTCTTCCACTAGACCCAAAAAATCGGCAAAGAAATCTGATGAGCCTGCAGATAAAACGGATAAAACAAGTACTTCAAAAAAATCGGCTAAGAAAACAGAAGATGCTCCTTCTAAGCCTGTAGAAGAAACTCGTGCACCAGTGGATCATTCAGTATCTACAGAAAATGTGCATGGAAAAGTTGAAAATATTCAATCTAAAAAATTAGAAGGTCCTAAAATAATGGGTAAAATTGATTTACCTGTTAATAGTGATACACGTCCCAAGCCATTGAGTCAGGAGGAAAAACGCAAACGTAAACGTATTCCATCTCATGGCTCGCAACAAGCAAGCTCGGGACCAGCACCATCTGGAAATCAAAGACAGGGTGGTGGATACCAAGGACCAGGCGCAGGTCAAAGACAAACCTCTGGACAAAGACAAGGTGGAAATAGAAATGTTCCTCAAACTGCTGAACAAAAAGAAATTGGTCAAAAAGCTATTCAAGATAAAATTAAAGAAACGCAAGCAAAATTAGCTGGCGCCGGTGGTAGAGGAAAAAGTTTGAAATCGAAATACAGACGTGCTAAAAGAGAAGAAGCTGCTGAAAACGAAGCGAATGAAATCACAGACAATAAATTACAGGTGACAGAATTTGTAACGGTAAGCGAGTTGTCTAGTTTAATGGATGTAAGTTTTGCTGACATTATTAGTAAGTGTATGAATTTGGGTATAATGGTATCCATCAATCAGCGTTTAGATGCAGAAGTTATTGAATTAGTTGCAAGTGAATTTGGATTTGAAGTTGAATTTGTGGGACTCGAAGAAGTGGAAGAAATGGATGAACAAGAAGAAGCAGATGATATTGCTAATTTAGTGGAACGTCCCCCCATTGTAACCATTATGGGTCACGTCGACCATGGTAAAACCTCTTTACTTGATTATATTCGTAATGCAAATGTTGTGGCAGGTGAAGCAGGGGGTATAACTCAACATATAGGTGCTTATGAAGTAACTTTACCCAATGGTAAAGCCATCACTTTCTTAGATACACCAGGTCATGAAGCCTTCACCGCAATGCGTGCACGTGGTGCGAAAGTAACCGATATTGCTATTATCGTAGTGGCTGCCGATGATGCCGTTATGCCTCAAACAAAAGAAGCTATAAGTCACGCACAAGCAGCGAATGTACCTATGATTTTTGCGGTAAATAAAATTGATAAGGATGGTGCCAATGCTCAAAAAATATATGAGCAACTTTCTCAAATGAATATTTTAGTAGAAGCTTGGGGCGGTAAATTTCAAAACCAAGAATTATCTGCTAAACAAGGTTTAAATGTAGATGCACTTTTAGAAAAAGTAATTTTAGAATCAGACTTATTAGAATTAAAAGCAAATCCTAATAGAGAAGCGTCTGGAAGTATTATTGAAGCTTCTTTGGATAAAGGACGTGGTTACGTAGCAACTATATTAGTGCAGAATGGAACTTTAAGACAGGGAGATTTAATTTTATCGGGTCAGTTTTTTGGAAGAGTAAAAGCTATGTTTAATGAACGTAATCAAAGAATTGATGTAGCTCCTCCCTCAACACCAGTGGTAATTTTAGGATTAAACGGTGCCCCACAAGCGGGTGAGAAATTTAAAGTATTTGAAGACGAAGCAGAGGCAAAAGACATTGCTACTAAGCGTGCTCAACTCTTAAGAGAGCAAGGCCTTAGAACTAGAAAACATATTACTTTAGATGAAATTGGTCGTCGTTTAGCATTAGGTAACTTCAAGGAATTAAATATTATAATAAAAGGAGATGTAGATGGCTCAGTAGAAGCATTAAGTGATTCTTTACAAAAATTATCTACCGATGAAATTGCAATAAGAGTTATATTAAAAGGTGTGGGCCAAATATCTGAATCGGATGTATTGCTTTCTGCTGCTTCAGATGCTATTATTATTGGATTCAATGTGAGACCTTCTATGCAAGCTAATAAATTAGCAGAGGCAGAAGGAGTGGAGATTAAGTTATACTCTATAATTTATAATGCGATTGATGAAATTAAGAGCGCTATGGAGGGTATGTTAGAGCCAAAGATTCAAGAAAAAATTGTAGCCAACGTGGAAGTAAGAGAAGTATATAAATTTGATAAAGCTACTGTTGCAGGTTGTTTTGTTTTAGATGGTAAAATAAGCAGAAATAGTAAAATTAGAATTATTCGTGATGGTATTGTGGAATATCCTAAAGGAGAAGGTCAAAGTGCCGAATTGGGTAGTTTAAAACGTTTCAAAGACGACGTGAAAGATGTGGTTTCTAATATGGAATGCGGATTAACCATTAAAAACTTTGCTGATTTGAAAGTAGGGGATATTGTTGAGGCATTTGAAGAAGAAGAAGTAAAACGTACTTTATAAAAAAATTAAGATTTACTGTTTGGGAACAATACCTAAGCAATAGAACTTTACACTTTAATTAAAAAAGGATGAAATTATTTAGCCTATTTATTACTTTGTTTCTTTTGACCAATACTGTTACTGTTAAAGCACAAGTAAAAAAAGTATTAGCAGATAAAATAGTGGCCACTGTTGGTGATAAATTTATATTAAAATCGGATGTGGAGAATGCAATCAGTGATTATAAGCGTCAAGCACAGGGTCAAGAAAATATTGAAATACCTTCTGAATGTAAAATGATAGAGGGCCAATTAATTCGTAAAGCATTGGTTTTACAAGCTCAAAAGGATTCTATCAATGTAACCGATGATGAAGTAGAAGTAGCAATGGAAAGTCGAATTCGTAATTTCATCCAACAATTTGGTTCAAAAGAAGTTTTAGAAGAAGTAGCGGGAAGATCTGTTTTTCAATTAAAAGAAGATTTTCGAGTATTAATAAAAGAACAAAAATTGGCCGATGAAATGCAGGCTAAAATTGTAGAGAAAATAAAAATTACTCCCACTGAAGTGAGAAGCTATTATAATAAAATACCTACTGATAGCTTGCCATTGTATGAAAGTGAAGTGCAAGTGACCGAGCTTGTATTGCACCCTAAAGCCAATAGAGATGTAGAGGAATATGTGATTAAACAAATGTTGGAATATAGAAAACAAATAGAAACGGGTGCTAATAAATTTGATCAATTAATTAAACTCTATTCAGAAGACCCTAGTGCTAAAGAAAACTTAGGTGTTTTTAATTTGAATCGTAATGAGAAAAATTTTGATCCAGCATTTATGGCAGGTTCTTTTCGTTTAAAAGAAGGACAAATTTCAGCACCAATTAAATCTAAATTTGGTTATCATATTATACAACTTATATCAAGATCGGGGGATGATGCTGTAGTAAAACATATTTTACGTATTCCTCCAATTACCAATGATGAAATTCTAGAAACAAAAGTATTCTTGGATAGTATCAGAAAAGAAATTATTGCTGGTAGGCTCAATTTTGGAGAAGCAGTTAATAAATTTAGCGATGATGATGGTAGTAAGTTTAGTGGGGGTGCCATCACAGGAAGAGATGGCTCTACTTATGTAAATATAGATCAATTAGATAAAGACATGGTCATTGCAATGCAAAACATGAAGCCTGGTGATATTTCTTCTCCACAGGTGTATTTGGATGATCGAGGTAGAAAAACTGTAAGACTTATTTATTTTAAAGAACGTACCACGCCTCATAGAGAAAATTTAAAAGAAGATTATAATAAAGTAGCTCAAAGAGCTTTAGAAGAAAAAAAAGCTAAAATAATGGAGTCTTGGTTCAAAGAACACATTCCTAATTACTATGTTTTTATAGATGACCGTTTTCAGGGTTGTCCTGAATTAACAGATTGGACTAAAGTAGCTAATCAGTTAGCACAAGAGAAAGCATTTTAAATATTACAATAAGATGTCATTCATTTTTTATCCAGCAAATGAAAGAGGCCATGTACAATTTGATTGGCTAAATACCTATCATAGTTTTAGTTTTGGTAGTTATTATGATCCTACTAAAGTACATTTTGGTGCACTTAGAGTATTAAACGACGATACCATAGATGCAGGCATGGGTTTTGGTACACATCCGCACGATAATATGGAAATAATTACAATTCCTTTATTGGGAGACTTACACCACAGAGATAGTACAGGTAGAGATTGTATTATTAAAGAGCACGATGTACAAATTATGAGTGCTGGTTCGGGTATTCAACACAGTGAAGTGAATCCAAACAAAGACAAAAGAGTTGAACTATTTCAAATTTGGATTTTTCCAAAACTCAGAAATATTACCCCTAGGTATGAACAAAAATCGTTTCTTCCTGAAGATAGAATTGATCAGTTACTAACGGTGGTTTCACCCAATGAGCCCAATACTTTATTCATTAATCAGGATGCTTGGCTGTCATTAGGTCATTTTAAGAAGCCCTTTTCTACAAATTATTCAATGCATCAGAGTGGGCAAGGTCTTTTTGCGATCTGTATTGAAGGTAATTGTACCATTGGAGGTCAGGCCTTAGGTCGTAGAGATGCCGTGGGTATTTCAGGGGAAGCTTCAGTAAAAATTGAAGCCCAGCCGGGATCTGATTTACTTCTTATTGAGATTCCACATTTTACTCAAGAAGCTTAGAATTTTTTTATCTATTACTAGAATACATTGGGTAACTATTGTAAATTTGGTCCTCCTTATACTTCAGCATGAGCGACGAAATAAAACACGAGTGTGGGCTAGCCTATATTCGACTTAGAAAGCCTTTTTCTTATTATCTTCAAAAAAGAGGGTCGGCAACTTATGGATTAAATAAATTATATCTATTAATGGAAAAACAGCACAATCGTGGACAAGATGGTGCTGGTTTGGCAACTTTGAAATTAAATATTGATCCAGGAAATCCATTCTTATATCGTATTCGTAGTAATGCTCAACAACCTATTGCTGATTTATTTTATAAAATAGGGTTAGAAATTCAAGAACTTGAAAAATTTCAACCAGATATTACTAAACATCCAGGGTTGATGAAAGGCCATTTACCTTTTATGGGTGAAATTTTATTGGGTCATTTACGATATGGCACACAAGGAAAAAATAATCTTGAATTTTGCCACCCTTTTATAAAGCGCAATTTAGTACCTGGAAAAAATTTGGCATTAGCGGGTAATTTTAATTTAGTGAATACAGATGAACTGTTTGAACATATTCAATTAGATCCAGGCCAATTTGAAAAACAAAGCGATTTGGCAGCTATGATGGAAGTGATTCATTATTATTTATCTAATGAAGAATCTTTCAATCCAAACAATCCAAATATTGCAGATGTTTTGAGAAAAGCAGCTCCTTTGTTTGATGGAGGTTTTACAGTAGGAGGTTTAGTGGGTAATGGGCATAGTTTTATTTTAAGAGATGCCAATGGAATTCGACCAGCATATTATTATATAGATGATGAAGTTATTGTGGGTGCCAGTGAGAGAGCTGCAATAAGAACTACGTTTAATGTAGGTGAAAATGAAGTATTGGAATTAATGCCAGGACAAGCTTTATTGGTAGATGACGCTGGTAATTACAAAATAGAGCAAATTATTGAACCCAGGCCAAGACGTGCTTGTTCTTTTGAACGAATTTATTTTTCAAGAGGAAGTGATGAAAAAATTTATAGAGAAAGAATTGCATTGGGGAATCATTTAAGTAAAATTGTTTTAGAACGTATTGATAATGATTTAAAAAATACAATTTTTTCTTACATTCCCAATACAGCAGAAGTTGCTTTTTATGGTTTGGTAAAAGGAATGGAAGAATACCTTAATAAAATTAAAGTAGAAAGAATATTAAGTTGGGGTAATGAAGTAGATCAGGAGAAATTAGAAGCTATGATTAATCGTAAAATTAGACAAGAAAAAATTGCGATTAAAGATGTAAAGCTTCGCACTTTTATCACAGAGGATGTGAATAGAAATGAAATGGTACAACACGTTTATGATATTACCTATGGAACCGTGCGTAAAAATGAAGATACTTTAGTTATTATTGATGATAGTATTGTTAGAGGTACTACTTTAAAAGAAAGTATTATTAGAATGTTATCTCGCTTGAGTCCAAAAAAGATTATTATAGTTTCCTCAGCGCCACAAATAAGATATCCTGATTGTTACGGAATAGATATGAGTAAAATGGGAGATTTTATTGCTTTTAGAGCAGTGATGGATTTGTTAAAAGAAAAAGGCATGACAAACATTATTGATGAAACGTATCAAAAAATTCTTGACTTAGAAGCAAAAAAGCAACTTCATACAGAAAATGTAGTACGTCAATTATATAAACCATTTACTACAGAAGAAATTTCAGAAAAAATCGCACAATTAATTACTCCTGAAAATTTGAATATACCTATTGAGGTGATCTATCAAACTATAGAAGACTTACATCTTTGTTGCCCTACCAATACTGGAGATTGGTATTTTACAGGTAATTATCCTACACCGGGGGGAAACAAAGTATGTAATAAAGCTTTTAAAAATTTTATGGAGGGTAAAAATGTAAGAGGATATTAGTTATACTCTATAACAAATGGCATTAATATTCATGCCAGCACCTACGGATGCAAATAATACTATATCTCCTTTGTGTAATTGATGCTCTTTATAATTGCCACGCTTCACCATGTCATATAATGTGGGTATAGTGGCGACAGAGCTATTTCCTAATTCATGTATACTCATGGGCATTACATTTTCAGGTAAAGTTCGAATACCATATAATTTATATAATGCTTTAATAAAACCTTCATCCATTTTTTCATTGGCCTGATGCAAAAAGAATTTTTTAACATCCTGAATGTTTACGCCAGCTTTTTCAATACATTCTTTCATAGCAATAGGCACATTCTTAATAGCATATTCATATACTTTACGCCCTTTCATCTTAATATATCTAGTAGCTTCATCTGCCTCGGGATGATAAGATTTTCCAAGGTATAAAAAATAGGTTTCATCCATACAATGACTTTGTACACTACTTGCTAAAATTCCAGTGTCTTGTTCAGAGGAATACTCAACAATACAAGCACCTGCACCGTCACTAAAAATCATACTATCTCTATCGTGTGGATCCACCACCCGACTCAATGTCTCTGCACCAATTACTAAACACCTTTTGGCCAATCCCGATTTAATAAAAGAATCGGCATGAATCACTCCTTGAATCCAACCTGGACAACCAAACAATAAATCATAAGCTACACAATTAGGATTTTGAATACCTAAGGAATTTTTTACTCTAGAAGCAATGGCGGGAATAGTATCGGATTGAATGGTACCATTTATTACATTACCAAAATTATGAGCTAGAATAATTTGATCAATAGACTCTGGATCAATACCAGCATCTTGTATTGCAAGGGTAGCTGCTTTAGTAGCTAAATCAGATGTGTTCACATTTTCTTCTGCATACCTTCTTTCATAAATTCCAGTAATTTCTTTAAACTTCTCAAATATTTCAGCATTAGGTGTATTAATTAATACGCCGTCCTCACCATAAAAACTATGATTGTTAAATGAGGTATTAGGTACCACAAGGCTAGGTATAAAACTGCCCGTTCCAGTTATAATGGTTGCCATAGAACTAAGATAAGCATTTCTGCCGAATCTAAATGTACTTGTCGCCTTTATGTCTTTTGACTTCGGCAACATATTCTTTAATGGATTGTTCTTTGTTTTTACTGCATATGAGTAAAACATCTTTGGTATCAACTATAATAAAGTCGTCTAAACCTTGTACTACTACTAATTTTTCTTTTGGTGCATTGATCATGCATTTTGTAGCATCAATTACAATAACATTATCGGCAGCTACTGCATTAGCAAAATAATCCTTCTCTAAATTATCATAAGCGCTATTCCATGTACCTAAATCACTCCAGCCAAAGCTAGCAGGTATGACATATACATTATCTGCTTTTTCCATTATAGCAATATCAATGGATATATTTACACATTGAGGATAAATTTTTTGAATTGCTTGTTTTTCATCAATAGTATTGAATTTCGATTTTTCCTGATCGAATAATTCAAACATTTCTGGTTGATATTTTTCAAAAGCAGAAAGAATGGTAGATGCTTTCCATGCAAAAATACCTGCATTCCATAAAAAGTCTCCACTGGCAATAAAAGACTCTGCAATTTCTATGGTTGGTTTTTCTGTAAATGTTTTTACTTTATATACTCCCTTACTAACTTCTAATCCCTCATATTGAATATAACCATAACCGGTATTAGGATGAGTAGGTTGAATACCAAGCGTTGCTAATGCTTTTATATTTGATACAAAATCTAAAGATTGCTCAACAATTTTTTGAAAATTTTCTTGTTCTAATATTAAGTGATCGCTAGGTGCTACAACGAAAGCGGCTTCAGGATCTTTTTGAGCAAGTTTAAAAGAAATATAGGCTATACAAGCAGCTGTATTTTTTTTACTTGGTTCTGCTAAAATATTTTCCTTAGGTATATTGGGTAATTGATTTTCTACAATAGATACGTATTCTTCAGAAGTAACAATGTAAATATTTTCAGCTGGAATAAATTGAATATATCTTTCGTAAGTCCATTGTATTAATGTTTTTCCAGAATTCAATACATCTAAAAATTGTTTTGGATAGGCAGTTCTACTCATGGGCCAAAATCTACTTCCAATTCCTCCAGCCATGATGGCTACATAATGATGTTTGTTTTGCATGCTAGTGTGAATTTATAAAATCCCTTCTTTCATTAAGTCGTGTATATGTATCATTCCTAAGTAGGTATTATCTTGAGCCACAATTAACTGACTTATGTCTTTTTGTTCCATTAAAGACAAAGCTTCCACTGCTAAAGCATGAGGAGCAATTGTAATGGGAGAGGGGTGTACAATGGAGGAGGCGGTTAAGTCTTGAATACTTGCATAACTCTCTAACATTCTTCGAATATCTCCATCTGTTATAATTCCCAACACTTTTTGGTCCTCATTAGTTACCACTGTGGCGCCTAATCTATTTTTTGAAATATTTAAAATAACTTCTTTTAAAGAGGTATTGACACTCACGGAGGGTTTTGGATTTACTTGAGCAATTTGACCAGCAGTAAGTGTTAATCTCTTGCCTAAATTACCACCAGGATGAAATTTTGCAAAATCATTTACCTGTACTTTATTTAATTCCATCAAGCACATAGCTATGGCGTCTCCCATCACCATTTGAGCAGTAGTAGAAGAAGTAGGTGCTAAATTATATATACAGGCTTCTTTTTCCACACTTGTATTAATTACCCATTGGGCCTGGTTTGCTAAATAACTTTCTTTATTAGCTACCATGGCAATTATAGTATTTCCAAAGCTTTTTACTAATGCAACTATATTTTTTATTTCAGGACTTTCCCCACTTTTACTTATTATCAAAACTATATCTTCTTTGAGAATCATTCCTGAGTCGCCATGTAGGGCATCTGCTGCATGTAAGAATAATGAGGGCGTACCCGTAGAATTACATGTAGCAACAATTTTTTGGGCAATGATGGCGCTTTTTCCAATGCCAGTGATGACGAGTCTGCCTTGAGTGGCATGAATGGCTTTGACTGCTTCTACAAATGAGGTATCGATAAATTTTGATAAGCCATGAACAGCAGCCGCTTCAATCTCAAGGGTCTTTTGGGCAATGGCAGTAATTTGATTATCCATAAATGGTATAAGAAGCAGCAAAGTTAACGTTTCAAGTAGTTCTATCCCTATTTTTAAAAATTCCTTATAAAGTTTTTTATAAAAAAGTGTAAAGAGTTGAACAATACTGGATTATTTTCGTTAACTTATATAACTGATTTATACAGAAATAGTTGATTTTAAGATAATTACAAATGGCTAAGACCAAAAAAACCATAAAAAAGACAACTCCTTCTACTACGAAGCATACTTCATTTAGTCGTTCTGAATTATTAAAGGCTTTAGAGCATCAATTTGGATTTAAAGAATTTAAGGGTACACAAGAAAAAGCAATTGTTAGCTTGCTCAATGGCAGGGATACATTTGTAATTATGCCAACGGGCGGAGGCAAAAGTTTATGTTATCAATTACCTGCATTAATGTTACCTGGTTGTGCCATAGTAGTATCACCTTTGATTGCTTTGATGAAAAATCAGGTAGATCTAGTAAGAGGATACAGCGAAAAAGATGAAGTAGCGCATTTTTTAAATTCTTCTTTAAATAAAGGACAAATAAAACTGGTGAAAGACGATTTATTAAGTGGAAAAACCAAACTTCTTTACGTAGCACCAGAAACCTTAACGAAGCAAGAAAACTTAGATTTTTTTAGCGACTTGACAATTTCTTTTTTTGCAGTAGATGAGGCGCATTGTATTTCAGAATGGGGACATGATTTTAGACCTGAATATAGAAGGTTGAAAGAAATGATGGAAGAGATTCATGGGCAAGCGCCCATCATTGCCCTTACAGCCACCGCTACTCCAAAAGTGCAAAGTGATATTGTTAAAAATTTATCCTTACGTAAACCAGAGATATTAATTTCTTCTTTCAATAGAGCTAATCTATATTACGAAGTGCAGCCTAAATTGAAAAAAGAAATTACTGTAAAAAATATTGTAAGATATATTTCTAAACATAAAGGGAAGAGTGGTATCATTTATACATTGAATAGAAAAACAACAGAGGAATTAGCAGACTTACTAGTTGCCAATAAAATTAAGGCTGTTGCGTATCACGCCGGGCTTGATCAAAAATCTAGGGCAAGTAGACAGGATCAATTTTTAAATGAGCAAGTGCAAGTAATAGTAGCTACCATTGCATTTGGAATGGGTATTGATAAGCCAGATATACGTTTTGTTATTCATTATAATATTCCTAAGTCTATTGAAGATTATTATCAAGAAACGGGACGTGCTGGCAGGGATGGTTTAGAAGGTAATTGTATTTTATATTATTCTTATAAAGATGTTTCTAAGTTGGAACACTTTTTAAGAGATAAACCCTTAAGTGAAAGAGAAGTAGGTGCACAATTAATTGATGAAACTGTAGCATTTGCTGAAAGTGGTGCTTGTAGAAGAAAAAGTTTATTGCATTATTTTGGTGAAAGCTGGCAAGAAAAAAATTGTGGAAAATGTGATAACTGTCTTCAGCCCAAGGAAAAAATTGAAGCCAAATTACCGTTAGTTCAATTGTTAAAAGTGATTATAGCATTGAATGAAAAATTTGTGGCTGATTATGTTATTCAAGTATTAATGGGCGATTATACACCCCAACTAGGATTATATAGACATGAAAAATTACCTGAATTTGGATTAGGTAAAGACCAAAATATACTTTTCTGGAATAGTTTAGTGAGACAAGCAATGCTAGAAAATATCATTGAAAAAGATATTGAAGAATATGGTATACTAAAAATTACTGATAAAGGAAATAAGTTTTTGAAAAAACCAAGTAGTTTTAAAATTGTTTTAAATAATAATTTCGATGACACGAATACAGAAGAAGAAGATGTAGACGGCCCGAATGCAGTAGGCGCAACTGATGAAATTTTATTTGAGATGTTGAAAGATTTAAGACAAAAAGAAGCCAAAAAAATTAGCTTGCCTCCTTTTGTTATTTTCTTAGAGACTTCTTTACAAGATATGGCTACCCTGTATCCCACTAGTTTAGAGGAATTGGAAAGATGTCAGGGAGTGAGTAAGGGTAAGGCTATTAAATATGGTAAGCCGTTTGTGGCAATGATTCAAAAATATGTTACAGAAAATAATATTGAAAAACCCGATGATTTTGTAATGAAGTCTGTAGCGAATGCCTCCAATCATAAAATATATATTATTCAAAATGTAGATAAAAAAATTCCTTTAGAAACCATTGCTAAAGACAAAGATCTCAAGCTTGAAGCTTTATTAGAAGAAATGGAAACCATAGCAGCTAGTGGTACCAAATTAAATTTAGATTATGCTATTGATGAATGGTTAGATGCATATGACCAAGAAGAAATTTTAGAATATTTTAAAAACTGTGAAACTTCTTCCTTACAAATTGCACAAGAAGAGCTTAGCGAAAACAATTATTCTTGGGAACAATTAAAAATTATGCGCATAAAATTTTTAAGTGTCGTAGGTAATTAGTGTGAAAACTCATTTCCTTTTTCCAAAAAACTTTTTACTCTATCTGCTACGTTTTTTCTAACGCTTAAGTAGTAAAAATTATAGTCTGCAATATGATAGTTTTCTGTTTTATATAAAAAACTACCTAAGAAATGAGGTTTTTCTGTCCATAAAACACCCTCATGATTCATGGCCCCTGCTACAAAAGGAATGACCCTATTGAAATTATATAAAACGGCCCCTGTATTCTCAAACCTATCTACTTGCGTATGGGTATTTGACCAAGATAGGGGATTGGTAACAATAGATGTAAATTTCTCTTTGGCAACAAATTCAGTAATATAACCTTCATGAAATGTTCTCCAAGAGCAAATGCATCCAGTGGCAGTAGCATTGTCGCAAGCTTTTAGAGTTGAATAGGTAGCAGGGTTAACTGGCATACCTACCAGATAAGCAACAACTAACTTTTTGCTCAGTGGCTTACCATCAAAATATTCTTTCAACAATCTAATGGTATGTGTAGAGCCTTGACTATGTGAAGCTATAATAATAGGTCGTCCATTGTTATAATGTTCTAAATAATATTCAAAAGCTTTTTTTACATCCTGATAAGCTAAATCGAAGGCAGCAAGAGCATATCCAGTATCAACTTTATTAGTAGGAGTGTAAGATTTTAAATGTGCTTGACGATACCTTGGTGAAAATATTCTACCGGCTTCATTGAATATGCTTGCCTGATTGAGAATGGTAGTATAATCGGTCTTAAGATTGGTTTTATAATCATTCAAAGAGGCATTCCATCCATAAGGTTTGCTGCTGTCTGTATAAGTGGTGGGATGTACAAAAAATATATCTACATTATCATTGCGATGATAGTTGGCTCTAAGAGGTGCAGGTATGCTATCGGAAGGATCTTTTTTGTCTGGATGTGCTGCCCAATATTGTATATTGCTATAATCAGGAATTTCTTGGTATTTTTCTTGGGCATAGACAGACTCCCATTTCGCATAATTACTTTGTGCGCAACTACTTAAAATAAATAAGGCTAAGAGTGGTAAAAAAGCTTTCATAATTAATAAGTTAATATCAATGTAATTCTTCCGTTTTAGAATAACAGGATGCAAAGGTATTAAATAGTTAAATGTTTCAGATACCCTAAAATTTATTTATTTTTAGGATAGCTTATTTATTTTGAAATTACTTCGCCATATCCCTTTTTTGAGTGCTGTTTTAAAACACAGTATTACTGCTTTTGGAGGCCCACAGGTACATCTGGGTCTTATGCAATATCGCTTTGTTAAACAAAGAAAAGACGTTACAAGTGAAGAACTTTTAGAATACAATGCTTTTTGTCAATTATTACCTGGAGCTTCTTCTACTCAAACTATTATTTTGATTGCTTATAAAAGAGGGGGAGCGGCGCTTGCTTTTTTAACTTTATTGGTTTGGATTTTACCTGCCACCATTTTAATGGCTATTGTAGCAATAGCTTATAGTTATTTTGACATGAGAGATAGTTTAAAAGCTTTTAGCTTAATACAACCTATGGCTATTGGGTTTATTGCTAGTGCTACTATGCTATTGTATAAAAAAGCTATTCAAAGCACTATTACCAAAATTATTTTTTTAGTAACTGCTATTTTAATCTTTTTAGCTTTCAAATCGCCTTGGGCCATACCAGTTGTGATTTTTTTAGCAGGCATTGCCACTAATTTTAGTAAAAAAAGAATACCCAACGATGGAGCTGCACCTAGATCACTAAAATGGGGAGGTTTATTTTTATTTGTTTTTTTATTTTTAGTTACGGGTATTATTTCAGAAGAGGCCACCAGAAAAAATTGGGCACCACATAAAACCATCAATGTATTTGAAAATAATTTTCGTTTTGGAACTTTTGTTTTCGGTGGAGGTGATGTACTAATACCAATGATGTATGAACAGTATGTTGCCAGACCCAATTCAGATCGAATTAAAAAAAATAAAAGAGATGTTTTAAAAATTTCAAAAGAAGCTTTCTTAACTGGAGCTGGAATAGTTAGAGCTATGCCAGGTCCTGTTTTTTCCGTTGCTAGTTATACAAGTGCTATTGCATTAAAAGAAAAAGGGCTTCTAGTTCAAATGATTGGTGCTATGGTAGGAAGCTTGGGTATTTTTCTGCCCAGCTTTTTTATAGTATTATTCTTTTTTCCTATTTGGCAAAATTTAAAAAAGTATGCAATTTTTTATAGGTCTTTAGAAGGTATTTATGCAGCAGTAGTGGGCATTATGTTAGGTGCTACACTTTATTTTATTAAAGATATTTCTTTAGAAATGGGATCTTTTTTTTCAATAAAAATTTTGAGTTATATACTTGTATTTGTAACAAGTACTTATTTAATTTATTATCAAAAAGTAGCTGCCCAATGGATTGTGCTCTTTACTATTGGCTTAGGATTTCTATTAACGAATTTGAATATTTGAACTTATTATTTTATGGTTTAA
>CAZWTV010000036.1:0-15989 GCA_964637225.1 uncultured Sediminibacterium sp. | reverse complement strand
CAAACCATTTGCATTGGGTGTAAGAGTGGAACATCCTCAATCTATTATTGACTCCATTCAATACCATTGTTTACAACGTGAACCATCATTACCACCCGCTTCCTATAGCTTGGTGGAACAAGTGAATGATAGAGGAATTTTCAGTTTTTGTATGTGCCCAGGTGGTATCATTGCTCCTGCTGCCACTGCCCCTGAAGAAATTGTAGTGAATGGATGGAGCCCTAGTAAAAGAGATAACCCCTATGCCAATAGTGGAATGGTTGTTGAGATTGATAAAGCAAAAGCATTGAGTTATGTAAAAAAATTTACAAAAGCTATAGACGATAAACATCCTCTTTTACTATTATCTTTTCAACAAGAAGTAGAAAAAGCAGCTTTTAAAACAGGTGGCGGTTTACAAAAAGCTCCTGCTTCCAGATTAGTCGATTTTTGCTCAAATAAAATTTCTACGAATTTACCCAAAGCAAGTTATCTTCCTGGATTAAGCCCTGCACCCCTCAATGAAGTATTACCTTCCTTTGTATACAATACTTTACAAGAAGGGTTTAAAGCTTTTGGAAAAAAAATGAAAGGCTATTATACTAATGAAGCAATAGTGGTAGCCACAGAAAGTAGAACTTCTTCTCCTGTGCGTATTCCAAGAAATGAACAAAGCTTACATCACCCACAAATAAAAAATCTCTACCCATGTGGTGAAGGCGCAGGCTATGCAGGGGGTATTGTTAGTGCAGCAATGGATGGTCAAAGAGTCGCTCAGCAAATTAGATCTGTTTTATAGTACCTAATAGAAGACTAATTTTCAGGCTTTTCTTTTTTACTTAATAATAAATCATCTTGCACTAAACGATTCATTTGATAAGATTTTAATTCCTTAGATAAATTTGTTGAAATTTCACGTGTATCCATCACCGGCTTACCTGCATTCACCCAAGCAGTGTACCAAAAATCGGCAATCATATTGGCAGAGGCAATTAATTGAGCATTTACTGTAGGTCCTAAGCCATTTGCGTAGGCTTCTGCAAATTCTTTAGTATACACTTTTGTTTCACGTCCATAACGTATGGCCGTTTTATACTTTGTTTCAGGCTTAAATTGAATAGAAACTTCTTTTTCTATGGCTAATAATTCAGGTACAAGTGTAGCTGCTTTTCTGATATCTATCCAAATTGCCTCACTTGGATTTTTTATATAAGTAGCCTTATGTGCGTTATATAATTGATATTGATCTATCCTTAATTCTGGTACAAATGACTCCCATAAACTATGTAACCCTTTTTGTCCAGACAATTGACCATCATAATTTATAGAAGTATGTAATGGCACGTGTGCATCACCAATGTAGTGACCCAAATCGGCAGCATAATACATAATACTATCTTTATTCTTAGAACGAAATGCGGCTGTTAATTTTTCTAATTGATTAATAATAACATAAGGCACATAACCATATTTAAGTAGTGTATCTTCAGAATATACCTTCACTGCAGCCGACCATTGAAGAGGCATGTTATTAGCAGCATTGGGACCATAAGCTTCTAAATCAATAAAATGTTTTGTTGCTTCAGTTTTATCGGTATTTCTTCTAAGATCAGGTCTAGTTGAATTTGAAACCAAATTATTCATTTCTCTATGCATAAATGATTGTAAAGGTTCAGGCAAACTATAGATAGCTAATTGATGTATAGTTCTATGCACTAAAAATCCCCAACTACTAAGACCTATTGTAAGAATGCATAAAAATGTTATATAGATAGTTTTCTTATGTATCATATATTCTAAGTTTACCGCGAAGATAGCCAACTCTTTTTCCAATCCTACTAATTATTTTCACAAAATCCAAGATAAATTTCCACTCTTCACTATTAGAAAACACCATTTCTAAATTTGGATTTATATTTGAATATTAAATTTCTATCTATGGATGCATTATTGAGCTTGCAAAATCTCAAAAAATATTATGCCACACAAAAGGCAGTGGATGACATTAGTTTCAATATTGAAAGGGGAAGTATTTTTGGTTTATTGGGACCTAATGGCGCTGGTAAAACTACTTTGCTTAGAATGATTACAGGCATATTTTATGCGGATAGTGGTAGTATTATTTTAGATGGCGCTCCTTTTAATCCTTTGGTTGATATTGAAAAAATTGGATACATGCCAGAGGAAAGAGGTATGTATAAAAAAATGAAAATTGGAGAACAAGCGCTATACCTTGCGCAGTTGAAAGGCATGACTAAAATAGAAGCTACCGAAAAAATAAAATATTGGTTTAAAAAATTTGAAATGGAGAGTTGGTGGAATAAAAAGGTAGAAGATCTAAGTAAAGGAATGAGTCAAAAATTGCAATTTGTGATTACCGTTTTACATGAACCCCAATTAATTATTTTAGACGAGCCTTTTAGTGGCTTGGACCCATTAAATGCAAATTTAATTAAAGATGAAATTTATGCATTGGCAAAAAAAGGTTCTACCATTATTTTTAGCACACATCGCATGGAGCAAGTGGAAGAAATTTGCGATCATATTGTATTAGTCAATCTTGGTAAAAAAATATTAGACGGAACCGTATCCTCTATAAAACAGCAGTTTAAAGAAAATAATTTTTCTATTGAAATAAAAAAAGGATCTAGTTTAGTTAGCAATAAGGTATTCACGGTAATTAGCGAATCCGATTCAAAATACTTTATCAAAATTAATGAGGGCTATTCTGTGAACAATGTACTTCAATATATAATTGAACAAAAAATTGAATTAATAGGATTTAATGAAGTGTTGCCTTCTTTAAATGAAATTTTTATCAAATTAGTGGAAGGTACTCACGCAGGAACACGTGCTTTTCAAAAAATTTAAAAAATTAAAAATGAATAAGACTTGGTTAATTATAGAAAGAGAATATAGTAGTAGAGTAAAAAATAAACGCTTTTTAATTCTTACTTTTTTAATGCCTTTATTAATAGTGGGCCTTATTGCTGCCTCTGCTTATTTTTCTATTACAGGGGTAGAACACAGAACTGTTGCTGTGATTGATCCGAATGGCTATATCAAAGCTTCTTTAAAAAATACAAATCAAATTAGTTTTAGTTTTCCCGATCAGGTAGATACCACAAATTATATTCAAAAAGGGTACACCGATATTCTCATTTTACCAACATTCGAAAAAGGTACCAATTCGGATTATATACTTAGATCTAAAAAGTCCATGGGTTTAATGTTGCAAGAAAGTATAAGCAATAGAATAAATAGCGCTATAGAAGATCAAATGTTACAAGAAGCAGGTATTCATCAAAGTATTTTGGATTCTATTCATAAAGCCTCACAAGTTGCTGAACTAAAAGCTTATGAAGACAAAGGTAGTTCTACCAAAGAGTCAAATGCAGGTTTGGCTATGGGCATTGGTTATGCAAGTGGCTTACTCATATACATTACAATGTTTATTTATGGTGCTATGGTTATGCGTGGTGTAATGGAAGAAAAAACAAATCGAATCGCTGAAGTTATAATTAGTAGTGTCAAACCATTTGAATTAATGATGGGTAAAATTATTGGTATTGGTGCTGTTGGTTTAACACAGTTTATTTTATGGATTGTTTTAATTAGTAGCTTAACCACTGTGGCTATGGGTTTCTTACCTGCAGATATTCAACATCAAGTAACTAATTTACAACAAAGCAATGGACAAATGGCCGGTGGAATGATGCAAGCCAGTGAGTCTGCTTTGAAAATTTATAATTTTCAACACACTATAGCTACAGCGAATTGGCCATTAATCATAGGATGTTTTATATTCTATTTCATAGGTGGATACTTGTTTTATGCTGCTTTATTTGCAGCAGTAGGCAGCACCGTTAATGAAGATCCTCAGGATGCACAAAGCTTAATGTTTCCTATCACCATGCCTATCATTTTTTCTTATATTATAACTAACATGGTCACGCAAAACCCAAACACACCCATTGCTTTTTGGGCAAGTATCATTCCTTTTAGCTCTCCGATGGTTATGATGGCCCGTGTGGCTTATGGTGTTCCAAGTGCTGTAAGTTATTGGGAGCTTGGTTTAAGCATGATTTGCTTAATAGCTGGATTTATGCTTACTACATGGCTCAGTGGTCGTATTTACCGAACAGGTATATTGCTTTATGGAAAGAAAGTAACATGGAAGATAATGTTCAAATGGGCATTTAAAAATGCATAAACCTACAAGGCAATTCTAATATTGACACCTGCTCTGGTATTAGTAATGGGTGGAGATGAGGAAATATACGGAGTGGCCCTTCTTCTATCATAGAAGAATTTTAAATTAATTTTTGAATTTAACACATAGTCAATAGAGGGCTGAATAGTAAGTTCTCTTTGACCTCCAGTTCCATAAGCATTAGATTGATCGAGTCTACTATTACTATTAAACATATCACGAGTGGAAAGATCTAATCTGAAAGTTAGATCATTGCTTAATGTTTTACTATTTAAACCAGGAATAGTAAAAGGCAATTTCACACCTCTTTTACGATAGGCAGTTCCAAATACCCATTCCGTACTATTATTTTCACTTAATTGATAATCTACCAAGCTTAATGATAAAATTCTACTCTTTCTATATTCAAAACGAAGAGACCATTGTGTAACTGTTGTTAGATTCAGACCTAACAGAGGTTCCATTCTTTCACTTATAGTGATATTGGGTACCAAAAAATAGGGAACATAATTTCCACTAATAGAGTCTTTGAAAGAGGGAGCCCCTCTTCTATATATATCGGTGTACAACAATGAACTAGTGAAATTATTCATGGATAAATTACTATTGTATCCGTGTGTCAAAGTAATATTTGTAAACAAGTCAGATAAAACTGGAAGCTTCGATAAACCATTATATAATAGGGTCCAATTAGGTTTTGGCAACATGCCACTAAAAGGATTAGATCTAATACTTGTATTATTTTGATTCAATAAATTAATTTTCTTTGGATCCTGTCCAGTATAGGCAGCAATAAAAGCAGGAATTAAAACATCTTGAGCATATTTACCATATCCATCTGCATAACCATCTTTAGATAATGCACTTTTTCCAATAGCTGGATCGGACCAATAACCATTATTGGCAGCAACACGTTTTGAAATCTCAATTCTATAATTTTCAAAGGTTTTAAATTGAGCAGAAATTACGTTGGGATCATGAACTTCAAAAAATGTATTTAATGCTATATAACTAATATTAAATCCTCCTGCCGATAAAGGATTGGCATGCACTTTATTATCATATTTGGGATTCAATATGTCCGCATAACTATTCGTGTCTTTAAATAACTCTGTGTATTCTTTAGTAAAAGATTTATTAAAATTTACATCAATAATTAAGGTTTTTATAGGCTCTAACATGATTCTTGCTGTCATCTTTTGCTCAAAACCCTGTCTGAATACCATATTAAACTGAGGGCTTCTGGTAAATTTATTTTCCTTCTCTTGTTTATTCAACCAATTACTATCGGGTTGTCTACCGAAAATATAATCAATACCTGGCGCAAGTCCACTAAAATCATTATTGAGATATTGAACTCCACTTAAATAACCTGGCAGTCTACTATTATAATTTTCAGCATAATCTAAGTTGGCTGTTTGCAACATAGTCAAAAATCTGGCTATAGGTTTTATGCCTTCAGGAACATTAACTGTTTCATTGGCTTTTAATACTCTTTGTGCAATTCTCTCTTGTCTTCTAGCTTCTTTCCATTTTTTCAATGTGGAATCTCTTTGCTTTCCAATTTTTCCAGCCAAGGCCTCCTGCTTAGTCATTAAAATTTTTGAAGAAAGCGGATTGGATTCAGAACGCACACCCAATGACCTTTGTTCAGATAATAAGGCTTTAAGATATTTTGATTTTCTATAAAAGTTTGCAAAATTAAATTGTGCATTTATTTGTTGAGAAAAAGTATTTTCAATTGTATTTCCTAAAGACTCTGCTAATCTTGAAGCACCTATCCAATTATAATTAGTAGACACATTATAACTAGATAAAATCCAATCTGTCAATGGTAATTTGGAAGTAGGAATATCATAGCGCAGGGTCACTCTCTGATTGTATAAAGTATTGCGACCAGCTCGCAGTAACATACTTGTTAAAGAATCTTTTTTTGCTTTTGTATCTATTTTTCCATAAGGCTCATCAATTCTTGAATTAATATTCACAGCAGCATCTAAATTTAAAGACCTTGTGAAAGGCCAACGCAAATTGAAAATGCGATTCATTATAAAATATTTATCAAAAGTAGTTTCTGCTTTATCAATGGAACCATCTGAACCTACTACCCTAGGCGTAAACTCCCCATATTGTCTATCTAATGCAGTTCTGTAACTTATTAAACTTGGCGCAGGAGATACATTTACATCTCTTAACCAAGCTAACCAAGGAGAGGAATTTTTTAAAATATTTTTGAAAGGTTCAATACTTTTTACTCTATTATTAAACGTATACCCTATAGCACCCCTTTGTTTTGTTAATTGGTTTAATTCAACTAAAGGACTTGATTGTTGCAATTGAGAATAAGAATAACTAAAATCAAAATTACTTATGCTTAGTAAATTTGAATTTTTGCCTGGCATCACACGCACGTTGGTAAAGTTAATGGTCTTGATAGTAGTTTGATCTACAGAGGCAGAGATGATAGAGTCTCTTTTTATGACATCTTTAGTATTCTTCACTTTGTCTGTATATAAAACATCTTTATCAAAAGGATCAAACATTGGATTTTCTATTGTTCTGTTGATACTTGCATATACAGGCAATGAGATTCTTGCCTCTTTTGGTAATAATTTTCCGGCATCAATATTTGACGCAATATCAAACTGGGTTAACCCTGTTTTAGAACGCTCATTCATTTTTTGTTCTACCGAACCAAAACCCGCTGTTCGTTTATTTACGGAAACTGATAAAGTTCCCAGATCTGCCATAATGAGGTCCATTCTACCCAAAGCTGCCCATGCACCTCTTTCATCCAATTCAGATAATCTTAATTCATTGATCCACACTTCCGCATCCACTGCGCTAGCAGCTTTAGTATTTTCAATGGCAATAAGAATACCTCTTATTTCTCCTAAATTGGGTGTACCTTTTACAGCATAATGTTGCCTTCCGAAATCTTTACCATACAAAGCGCCCGATCCTATAACTGAATTATTATCTCTTTCCATTTTAAGTGTAATTAAATCACTCAAATTCAAATTCAATTCATTATCGACCGGCCATACTGAATCGGCCACTACTTTTCCATTTAATTCACCCTTTGTGATACGAAGTGGAATTCGAATTTCATAAAAATTATTTTGAAAATCTTGTCCCATTCTAATGACTGCAGTTAAATCTCCGTCATTTACTTTAGTAAGACTATTCAGCATATTTTCAGCATGTAAAAACATGGAGAGTTTACCATATCTTCTTATATCTATATTCATGGTTTTAAATACTCCTCTTGCAGATGCACCGGCTCTTCCTACAGGCTTTAAACCTTTTATCTGCAAGGAAAGTGCTTGTTCATTTTGAAGTAAATTAATTCCATTATTACTTAATAATTGAACACGCTCAATTCCTGGAGGAATAATATAGTTTACAGGCACCCTACTACTATTTTCTTCCACACTCACCGCTAAAGTATTCAGACCAGTTAAATCAGTCAAGGGTGTGTATTGATCATTATTATCTATAATATTTGTGTATTGTCTCCATTGATTACGTACTAAATCTAATTTTGCAAAACGAAGTGTTATGGAGTCTTCGAATCCGGTTAAATACATTCTTAAAAAACGAATTGACTTAAAATCTCTAATGCCTCCCACTGTATTAGAATAAGATTTTATGGGTACTCTAAATAAATACCAATTTTCACTGCTGGTAGTTCCATCGGCCAGTGTCACATTTACAGTTTTGGTATCAGTTACATATCTAGTACCTGCAATACGACCTTTATCTAAGGGTATTTCATATTCAAAATAAGCTTCTGTTTCATTTAAGGTATTATCTCTATTTAAATCTTCATTATCAGGTAGCAATGTGGCTGCACTACTAAATTCACTAGTGCCAGCTAGTGAAGAATTACCTTGAGGATTATTAAAATATTTATACCTGCTTAAAATATCCACTTTATTAGCATCATATCTTGCATCTCTATACCATACATAATTATCAGCACTAGGGTCTGCAAAAAATTGTCTTCCCACTTCAGTAGCACTAGATAAATTATATTTTGAAATGACATCTGCTCTTTGTTTTATCTCCAAACTATCTGTAAGTCCATCTAAACCCACATCTTGATATTTTCTGTCGGCAGCATCATTACTAAAGGCATTCGTCACCTGAATGGGATTGGTGGGTACTCTACCCCAAGTAGAGCTATCCACACTAGCTGGAATAGTAGGCGTGGGCATTCCGTTTTCATAAAAACGTCTACCATCTCTCAAAATATCTTCACTCACATTTCCTAAATTCAATATTAATTTACCACTAGTGGCAGGCGATTTTATGAAAGGATCTTGAACCCAAAACTCTACATATTCAATTATACTAGTTTCAAAATCGGTTTGATCTAGTGCACGCATAATTCCACCCCACTTTTTGGTAGCAGATTCTTTATTAAATTTTCCTGGCCTTGTTACATCTAATTCACTATTTTCATAATTATAATTGTAAGGCCCCCTATCTCTTGGATAGTAACTTAAATCAAAAGTAGGTAACTGTACATCTGTAATATTGGTAGTCTTATTCGGAAATAATTCGTTAGTAAATACCTGCCTTACCCTTGGATCACTGAGCAAAGAAAGGTTCCCACTCAGAGGATTATTAGCACTATTCTTGTCTTGTAAAGTAGGTTCTATTGTATACCAAGCAATTCTTGCTCTATTTTTATTATAGTCAATATTATCTGATAAATTTCCTTCTTTAAATCTATCCATGGGTGTAGAGGCTAGCGCCCAAGCAGTAAAAGGAAAACGTAAATCAATATTCGTTCTTGTAGATTCAAAATCATCCAAATACACCACACCACTTCCAGCCTTACCAATTTGCTGTGCATGTCCAGGTTGCAAATAGGCAGCTTCTCCATAGGCAACTATAGATGATTTAGCTTTAGTTTGATAAAAAGGTAAACGATCTAAGGCCCTTGTTAGACCAGGTAAATCTGCTTTATAATTGAAATCAAAACCATACATTGAATTTTTAATAGGATCCGATCCAAAATTTGTTTTAGTAAAAAAGGGGCGTTCGCTTAATCTTGAGCTAGAGATACCAAAATTGAAATTTTTACTTTGCATATAGTCAATACGAAGAGCTCTAAATCCTCTTTCTTGAAATCCAAAACCTAAATTATTTTCATATGAAACATTCACAGGAATGGAAGAACTTAAAATTCCAGGGTTAATAATTCTAACAGTTCCTGATCCATAATCAACCAAATAATCAATACCTTCTCTAAGAATTTGACCACCTGCTCTAACGCTAACAGAACCGGGTGGAACATTAAATGCATTTAAACTTATTTCTGCTCCTCCGGCACTACCTTTTACTTGACCTTCCATCACATACCTATTTAAATTCGTATAAGTTTGCGCTTCTGATTTAATTTTCGTGTAGAGCTCTTTAAATAAATATTTTTCTTTGAAAGCCGCCATCTCAGGCGAAGCAAATGCAAGTTTTTCTAAATCATCACCAAAGGGTTCTAAATAAGGTAAAACAATACGACCCATTTTGGATAAAACGGTATATCCTTCAACATAGTCGAATTGTCCATCAGGTTGAGGATCGTTTCTATTATTTAATCTATCAAGTCCTAAAATTTTAATTAAGGATAAACCTTTAACATTGGCATCAGAATTAGGTAAATATCTTTTTAAACCCATTCCAGGCGATTCATACATAAGATTTAATTGAAAATCTTGTTGCTGAATTGAACCAAATAAATCTAATGAATACACGTTTTTCATCATTAAATTCCAAATGGGCAAATCGGTTCTTTGTGTGGTAGCTTTTAATAATTTTAAATACAACATTTGTTGTACCCCCTTATTAGGATCTAAAGCAATACCCTCAGAAAATTCTCCAACTTGATATACTTTTCCATTATAGGTATACTGATAAGCAACTCCCAACACTTCATCGGGTTGTAAAGGAATATTTAAAGATAAAAATCCAATTTGGGGATTAAAAAAATATTCATTATCTGTTAACTTTCTTGCAAAAGTTCTTTCATAATCTTCTGCCGACCTAAGCCCTGCAAAAGATAATACAGAAGAAACTCCTGCAGGATTTCTTGACAAAGAATTATTTATAATTTTAGAATATAACTGATTGGCATTATTATCGGGAAGGGTATCTTTTCTTGAAACATCTTCCCATTCTTTTTTTCCAGGAAAACGTTCCCCTAAATCTACCAAACCAACAATATCTCTAGCATTAGTAGTTTGTCCATTTCTATTGGTAACCCAAACTTCCATTCTTTTAATTTGAATTAATGAATTTACAATTGGCAAAGAACTCATGGCCTTATTAAAATTCTTACGAAAATGTTGAGCTAGCAAGAAATGCCTATTTTCTTCATAATCGTCCAATCTTTTTTGAAATTTTTGTGTAGTAGCCCCTCCCTGCAAGTTCATTGACTGCCTTTGTGATTTTTGATTAGCAATGGCAGCTGTTATGAATAACTTTCCAAATTGTAATTGTGTTTTTACTCCAAATAAATTTTGGGTACTTGGAATTAAAGTACTTCTAGATATATAATTGATATTACCCGCTTCAATACTTTTAATAATTTCATCCTTAGTGCCTTTATAATTTAATTTTATTTGATTATCAAATCCCAAATTAGATAGCGAGTTTAAATTAATTGGAAATTTTAATTTATCTCCAATACTGGCATTCATACTAAAATTGGTATTGGCATCAAAGTCAAAGCCTCCATTTTTTCTTGCTCTTTCTGGCAAGGTAGGATTGTCCACTACTTGCCCTTGATATCCTGCTTTAATATTTATTTCACCTACAGGTTTTATATCTATTTTTAAATCAGAACCAGTTTTTCCAAATAGTCTATCAAAATAACTATCATACACTTTGGTCTTTGGCCTACTAATTTTTCGGTTTAAAGTGCCTAATGAATTTGCTCTTTGTTGAAAATAGGCTTGTTCATCTTTTTTAGTTTTTAATTTCCAAAACTCTTCAAAACTTAAAGAGGTAGGAACAGCTCTAGCCTTTCCCGCAATAACATCTGAAATAGAATAGGATTTAGATATTGGATCATACTCTACTTTGTGTTTTATTAAACTTGTATCTAAAACATCAAATGGATTATTACTTGGTTGTGATAAAAAATCTCCTCTTCTATCTTTGATAGAATAATGTACACTGTCTCTACCAAGCTTTGATTTGATAGTATCTTTAATTGGTTTGCTTACAATGGAATCTTTGGCAGAAACTTTTAAAGTTTGGGATTGCGCAAGTAACTTACTTCCAAAAAGAAGTGATAGAATTGAGCATAAAACTGTTTGCTTAAGTTTCAAAGAAAAATGTTGAAGTTAAAAATTAACAGTTTTTAAGCGCCGCCTTTATCAAAGATTCTAAACTTAATTCAGCACCTTCTGTTTGAATGGTTTTGTCAACTGCTTTTTCGGCAATTGTTTTTTGTATACCTAAAGAAACGAGTGCTTGAACAGCGTCTTGAAAAGGGGTACTTTTATGGCTTGCGACAAAACCTCCGTTAGGATTATTTGTCATATTTATTTTAGAAAGTTTATCTTTTAATTCCAGCACCAATCTTTCTGCTGATTTTTTCCCAATACCTTTAATTTGTTCAAGTTGTCTTGAGTCGCTATGCACAATTGCTCTTATAATTTCTTCAGGACGCATACCTGATAACATCATTCTAGCAGTACTAGCACCCACACCAGATACACTAATTAATTGAAGAAATAATTCTTTTTCTTGTAACTCATGAAAACCATAGAGCACCTGTGCATTTTCAGTGATATGTAAATAAGTATGCAGTATGCCTTTTTCTTTTTTAGAGATGGCTTCATAAGTATGTAAACTAATATTTACTTCATAACCAACACCCCCCACATCCACAATAAGTTTGGCAGGAGTAACTTGAACAAACTGGCCTTGTAAAAATGCTATCATGATGAGTTCAAAAATAACGAATAAGCAATGAAAAATACCCATTTGAACTAATTCTTGAGCAAAAATTCGGATATTTGTAAGCTAAACTAAATGATATTGCAAGATGCCTAGTTTGAAAGCTGCCATTACTGCTGTTGGAGGATATGTTCCAGCAACTAAATTGACCAATTTCGACCTTGAAAAAATGGTAGATACGAATGATGAATGGATAAAAACTAGAACTGGTATTTCTGAAAGAAGAATTCTTAAAGAACCAGGTAAAGCGAGTTCAGATATGGCAACAGAAGCTATTTTAGAAATTCTTAAAAAGAAAAAACTAGATCCATTAGAAATTGATTGTATTATTTGTGCTACAGTCACTCCAGACATGTCCTTTCCCTCAACTGCCAATTTAATTGGAGATAAAATTGGAGCAAAAAATGCTTTTGGTTTTGATTTAAGTGCTGCATGTAGTGGATTTTTGTTTGCACTTACCACGGGAGCTAGCTTTATTGAAACGGGTAGATATAAAAAAGTTATTGTGGTGGGTGTTGATAAAATGAGTTCTATTATTGATTATACCGATAGAGCCACTTGTATATTATTTGGTGATGGTGCTGGTGCCATTTTATTGGAACCAAATAGCGATGGGCTTGGATTTCAAGATTCAATATTAAAAAGTGATGGAAGTGGTGGAAAATATTTACACCTCAAAGCGGGTGGAAGTTTAAAACCTGCTACGATTGAAACAGTTTTGGCCAAAGAACATTTTGCTTTTCAAGATGGACAACCAGTTTTCAAGTTTGCAGTAAAAGGTATGGCAGATGTAAGTGCTGAGTTAATGGAAAAACATAAATTAACTGGCGAAGATATTGCATGGTTGGTTCCGCATCAGGCCAACTTACGTATTATTGATGCCACAGCCAATAGGATGGGACTTACTATGGACAAAGTCATGATTAATATCCAAAAATATGGTAATACCACAGCTGCAACCATTCCTCTTTGCTTATGGGATTGGGAAAAACAACTTCACAAAGGAGATAACTTAGTATTAGCTGCTTTTGGTGGTGGATTTACTTGGGGCGCAGCCTGGATAAAATGGGCTTACTAATTAAAATTAAGATAAGAGGTAAAATAGACATTATGAAAAATAAAAAGATAAAAGGTATAAGCACTTTAACATTACACACTGCCAAAAAAGAAAATAATAATTTTTCACACACCACTCCTATATACGCTACCTCTACTTTCACTTTTGATACAGCAGAAGAAGGAATGGAAAGGTTTAAAGGAACAGATAAAACAAAATTATATACCAGATGGGGCAATCCCACTTTTAAAGCTGCGGAAGAAACTATAGAAGCACTAGAGGCTCATGGTTTAACAAATGAAAAAGGGGAACCTCTTCAATTAAAAGCCTTACTACATTCAAGTGGTCAAGCCGCTATGAGTACTCTATTTTTAAGTAATTTGAGTGCTGGCGATACATTGATTTCTCATTTTTCTTTATACGGAGGCACACAAGAATTAATGCAAAAAGTTTTATTGGAAGCTGGTATTAAAACCTTATTAATAAATGTGAGAGATACAGAAATATTAACTCAAACATTGGAAGAAAATAAGTCAATTAAATTAATACACTTAGAAACACCTGCTAATCCTACTTTACAATGTATAGATATTGAGCAAATTAGCACTATTGCTCATAAGTTCGGTGTAAAAGTCTCTGTTGACAATACAGTAGCTACTCCCTATTTACAACAACCCTTTGCTTTGGGTGCCGATTTTGTTTTTCATTCTGCTACTAAGTTTTTAAATGGGCACGGATCGGCTTTACACGGTGTATTACTAGGTAAAGATGTAGAATTCATGAATACCAAAGCTTGGAAATGGCATGTATTATTAGGAGGTAATAGTAATGCTTTTGATGCTTACCTATTAATTCAAGGTATGAAAACCTTAGAAGTTAGAATGGAAAGACATTGTAGTAACACCCATAAAGTGGCAGAATTTTTAAATAATCATTCTGCTGTATTAAAAGTAAATTATACAGGCCTTAAGAATCATCCAGACCATAAAATTGCTACTAAGCAAATGAAACATCATGCTCCTTTGATAAGCTTTGAACTAAAAGGTGGCATAGAAGCTGGAAAGAAATTTTTAGACGCATTAGAAATTTGTACGCGTGCTGTATCTTTAGGAACAGTAGATACATTAGTATCTCATCCTGCTAGTATGACCCATTATGGAATACCAAGAGAACAAAGAATTCAATATGGAATCACCGATGGCTTAATAAGAATGAGTGTGGGTATTGAAAATTATGAAGATCTAGAAGCCGATTTAGCACAAGCACTTTCAAAAATTGAAGCTTAGTTTGAATTCAAATACTTTGTTTAATAAATTAATTACTGTTTCAAATGGATATTATTATTCGTCGTGCTGAAAAAAAAGATTGTGTGCGTCTATTAGAACTCATTCAAGAATTAGCGATTTATGAAAAAGCCCCAAATGAAGTAACAGTGACCCTATCCCATTTTGAAGAAAGCGGATTTGGAAAAAATCCAGTCTGGTGGGCGTTTGTGGCAGAAGTAAATGAGGTGGTGGTAGGTATGGCATTGTATTATATTAGATATTCTACTTGGAAAGGTCAAAGAATGTATCTAGAAGATTTATTAGTCACTGAAAATATGCGTGGAAATAAAATTGGAAGCTTATTATTTGAAGCATTAATACAAGAAGCAAAAGTTAAAAATTTTGCTGGAATGAATTGGCAAGTATTGGATTGGAATGAATCAGCCATTAATTTTTACAAAAAGTACGATACTCACTTTGATCCAACATGGGTAAATGGTGCTATCAATTTTTAATCAAAAATTGTTTTCATTTTTTCACCTCTTCTATTTCCAAAAGAAACTGTAAAAGCCAATTCAAAACCATTTTGTTTTATCTTAGCGGCAGACAAATCATTATTAAAGATATCATAACTTAGACCGAGTGTATATTTATCCATCATAATTGAAATACTTGGAATAATTGCATCATTCAAGCGATCAAAACATCCAACATAAATTCTATTTATTTTTTCTGTTTTATCATTGAAAGGAAAGCCCCATAATCCTCCTACCACTATTTGATTTAATCCGTTTTTATTTGAATAAGATAAATGAGTCATGAAAGTATTTCCATTTTCAAGTTCTTTTTCATAATTGAAAAATGCTGAAGATTTCATACCAGATGCTGTATCTACTATTAAAACTAGTACTTTGGGCCTAGACAAAAAAGAAACAGAAAGCCCCCCTTGTAAAAAAGATTTTTCTTCATGTTTTGTATAAAGTAAACCTGTATTATAATAAAAATTATGAGGATAAGAATTGATACTATTTAAATAATCATAGTTACTCGTGGTATAAGTACCATCGATATTAAATCCTTCTCCAAAACGCAGTTGACTTTTATCTAAATAAGTTTGCCCGTATGTTCCCCCTAAACCTAAAGAAAGTTCTTTTTTTAAATTATCATCTAAAAAAAGATGATATGCAACATTTATAGTGACATAATTAGAATTTATTACTCCTTCCATTGCTTGATCAGAGATTATTTGAGCACCTATACCAAAATAATTTTGTTGATAGGGGTCTTCATTTTTAAATCGAGTATCCCAGCCTGAAACTAAGGTTCTATATAAATTTTTCCCATCTAAAAATTGAGCTTTAAGATTTGTTTGCAAACGATGTTCATAAATTCCATTTCCCACAGAAGCGGGACTTAAGAATTGTGTATTTAAATATGGTTGAGATAAAATAATTCCTTGCTGCGCATATGATTCTATTGCTAAAACCAAAATTATTAGTAC
>CAZWTV010000035.1:0-16366 GCA_964637225.1 uncultured Sediminibacterium sp. | reverse complement strand
ACCCCATAAACGGGTAGGCTTGTTTACTTCACCCAAGAAATAAGATCTAATGATTTATTTAAAAAAAGAAGCGTTTTTTAATAACTTAATAAACGCTGCATCATTTCTTCTAACCTACTATTAGCTAAATATTGTTTTTCTAAAACTGTATTGAAAGGAATAGGAGTATCTAAAGAAGCACATCGCATCACAGGTGCATCTAAATATTCAAAACAGTGTTCTGCGATCCAGGCACTAATTTCTCCACCTATACCTCCAGTTAAATTATCTTCATGAAGTAACATTACTTTACCTGTAGCTTTTACTATTTTTTCTATGGCCTCATAATCTAATGGCGCTAAACTTCTTAAATCTAAAATACTAATAGAAACATCACTATGTATAGCTTGATATTGCAATGCCCAATGTACGCCCATTCCATAGGTAATAATACAAGCCTCTTCGCCTTCTCTCAATAGGGTAGCTTTTCCAATAGGTATTTGATAATATTCATCTGGTACTTCACCTTCAATACTTCTATACATTAACTTATGTTCAAAATAAAGAATTGGATTAGGATCGGCCAGTGCTGCAATTAATAATCCTTTTGCATCCACTGGATTAGAAGGATAAACTACCTTGAGTCCTGGCACATGTGTAAACCAAGCTTCATTTGATTGTGAATGAAAAGGACCTGCTCCCACACCTGCACCAGTGGGCATACGTATCACTACATCTGCATTTTGACCCCATCTGTAATTTATTTTTGCCAAATTATTTACAATTTGATTAAAGCCCACTGATACAAAATCGGCAAACTGCATTTCCACCACTGATTTTATTCCTTCTAAACTTAAGCCTAAAGCAGTTCCCACAATAGCGCTTTCACAAATAGGCGTATTACGTATTCTTTGTTTACCAAATTGTTGCACGAAATTTTCTGTAACTTTAAAAGCGCCTCCATATTCTGCAATATCCTGACCCATGATTATTAATTCAGGATATAATACCAAAGATTGTCTTAAAGCATCACTTATGGCTTCAATAAAACGCTTCTTGCTATAAATAGGATGATTTAAATTTTTAAAATCCAAAATCGTATTAGCAGGAACAGGTGCAAAAATATCTGCTAATTCTTCCTCTATGTTTGGCTCCCACTGTTCTGGCTCCATTGCTATTTTCAAATCGGCTTCAATAGACTGTTTAAAATTATTTTTGATAGTTGCAATATCCATTTCAGATATTACTTTTTCTTTTACGAGGTATTGCTCATAATTTTTTATGGGATCTTTTCTTGACCAGGTTTCCATTAACTCTTTAGGCACATATTTTATGCCGCTGGCTTCTTCATGTCCACGCATTCTAAAAGTGGTACATTCAATTAAATAAGGTCTTTGATTATTAATACAGTACTCTCTTACTCCTTTCACCGTGTCGTATACTTCTAAAATATTATTGCCATCAATACGAATACCCTCCATTCCATATCCCTTGGCTCGATCTACTAAATAATCACATTTATATTGTTCTTGTGTTGGAGTACTTAATCCGTATCCATTATTTTCAATTATAAAAATTACAGGCAACCCCCATACAGCGGCCACATTTAAGGCTTCATGAAAATCACCTTCACTCGTTCCTCCTTCTCCTGTAAATGCCAACGTAGCTTTAAGTTGTCCTCTTTGTTGATAGGCCAATGCTACTCCATCTGCAATTGCTAATTGAGGGCCTAAATGGGAAATCATTCCACAAATATGATGTGCTTTAGAACCAAAATGAAAACTTCTCTCTCTGGCTTTACTATAACCTAATTTAAAACCCTGCCACTGTCTAAATAAATCTGTTAATGGCATATTACGAGAAGTAAATACACCTAAATTTCTATGCAATGGCATAATCCATTCTGTTGGCTCCATCGCTAAGCTTGCCCCTACTGCTATAGCTTCTTGACCAATACCACTAAACCATTTGCTAATTTTTCCTTGACGAAGTAAAAGCAACATTTTGTCTTCTATCATTCTTGGCAAAATCAATGAATGATATAAATGGATAAGTTGCTCATTGGTTAATTTACCCCTTTTAAACTCCATTTTAATTTATATTGAATGGGATAAATACTTCAGCTAGTCTTTTGAGTTTAATTTGCTCAATAGTTTTAATATTTCTAAATATAACCAAACTAGCGTTACTAATAGTCCAAAAGCACCATACCATTCCATGTACTTAGGTGCTCCCATTTCTGCTGCTTTTTCAATAGCATCAAAATCTAATAATAAATTCAAAGCTGCTATACCCACAATAAATAAACTAATACCAATACTCAAGGGAGAACTATCAAATGCAAATCCCATATTCACTCCAAACAATCCAAAAATCCAAACAATAAAATAAAATAAAGCTATACCCATTGTTGCAGACATTATGATAGAACGCAAACGATTAGTAACATTTATAATTCTGAAATTATATAACAGGAACATAGCTAATGCTACACCCAAAGTAAGACCCACAGCATGTAAAACAAGATTGGGATATGTTTTTTGAAACATAGCATTAAAAAATGCACTTATTCCTCCAATAAATAAACCCTCCAAAATACCATAGGCAGGCGCTATATAACCAGCCCACTGTGGTTTAAACATCATTACAAGTGCAATCACAAAGCCGCCAATAGCTCCCACTAACATATAGGTAGTAGCAGAGCCTGTATTACCTTCAGCAAATAAATTCCATTCATACATTGCGGCAGCTATTACCATCAATAATAGAAAGCCGAATTTTTGAATAGTGCCACGAATACTCATCACTCCAAAAGAGGAAGCAGTATCATGCAAGGTTTTATCAAATATTTTTTCACTAAGGGTGGGGTTTCCAGATTTAAATAGTGCCATAGTTGTAATTTTTTCTATTATAAAAGTACAAAATACTTTGATTGATTCTCCCAAAAAAAGGTTAATTCAATGCATTTTTCAGACCAGGATAATGTGTTATTTTTTCGAACTGATAATGAGGACGTTGTTTTAATAATCCAATCATTTTTTCTAACTTAATTGAATCTGCAGCAGCTGCAAACATGTGGTCGTGCATTAATATTACTAAATGATTTTTAGTTTTAGTTTGATTATTGGCAAATAAGCTATCTACCAATAGTGCGATACTTTCAGGACTTTGAATAGGTTTACCACGTTTATTAAATCGCCATTCCATATCCCATCCAATAACATCCCAACCTAGACTGTCCATTTTATGTGCCAAGGGTTTTACCAACCAACTAGCTTTTTTAGCCAATTTGGTATCCCAGGCATTATTCCCTGGAAATCGAACTAAATTATTATTAGGTGCCAAAATTTCTTTGCCCTTTAAAAAATCCAAAGTGGCTAGATCGGGGTGCTGATAAAACCAAAGATACTTGCCATAAGCATGTGAGTAACTGTGATTAGAAAGGGAAAATAAATTTTCGTTTGCTTTTATTTGACCATACAAACTTTTACCCAGTTTGCTTCTTGACTGATGTAAACCCACTTGAAAAAAAGAAGCAGCTACTTTTTCTCTTTCGCAAATAGTAATACAATTGGCAGTACCTTTCAAAGGCCCATCATCGAATGTCAAATAAACATATTTTGTAAGAGTATCCAAAGTGTGATTTTGAGCTGGAGCAAGGGGTCTATTTATTGCAAAACCATTGGCAGAAGAAGGTTCTACAGTCATAAAAGGAAGCCAAAACAGACTCCCTACATAAAAAAGATACCCAAGAAGCATATTATCAAAGCTTTGTGGCCGCAAATTTAGTCTAGAAACACATAAAAAAATTAAAAAAAATTAAGGTTTTAGGCCCTTGTATTTGTACCTTCGTGCTCCAATAAATTCGTATATGCAAAAAGAAGTTGTTTTACAGGATGTGGTCATAAAATTTGCTGGAGATAGTGGTGATGGTATGCAATTAACTGGTCAGCAATTTACTAATAACACAGCCTTATTAGGTATTGATTTAGCTACTTTTCCTGATTTCCCTGCTGAGATCAGAGCTCCATTAGGAACCTTACCTGGAGTAAGTGGTTTCCAAATTCATTTTAGTTCAAATAGAGTATATACACCTGGTGATGTGTGCGATGTTTTAGTTGCTATGAATGCAGCTGCTTTAAAAGTAAACTTAAAAAGTTTAAAAAAGGGTGGAAAAATTATTGCAAATATTGAAGGATTTGATACTAAGAATTTACGCTTAGCTGCCTATCCAGATGGTGTTAATCCATTAGAAGATGGTAGTTTAGATGGATATGAATTAACTAAAGTAGACGTTACTAAATTAACCCGCGAAGCCCTTAAAGCGTATACAGAATTAGGTATTAAAGAAAGGGACCGTGCAAAGAATATGTTTGTACTGGGTTTAATTTATTGGTTGTATAACAGAAATTTAGATACCACGATTGAATATTTAAAAGAGAAATTCAAAAAGAAAGAATCAATTTTAAATAGTAACATAGATGTATTGAAAGCGGGATACAATTATGGTGAAACAGCTGAACTTTTTGAATCAAGATATAAAGTTGAAAGATCCAAAATGGATCCTGGCACTTACAGAAGTATTATGGGTAATCAAGCTTTATCCATGGGTTTAATTGCTGCAGCACAAAAAAGTGGTTTACAATTATTCTTGGGAAGCTATCCTATTACACCTGCTTCTGATATCTTACATGAGCTTAGTAAGTACAAAAACTTCAATGTTAAAACTTATCAAGCAGAAGATGAAATTGCAGGAATTAGTGCTGCTATAGGAGCTAGTTATGGTGGCTCTATAGGTTTAACTACTACTTCTGGACCAGGTATGGCGCTAAAAACTGAAGCAATGGGCTTAGCCATGATGTTAGAAATTCCCTTGGTCATTGTGAATATACAAAGAGGTGGTCCTTCCACTGGTTTACCTACCAAAACTGAGCAGAGCGACTTAATGCAAGCTTACTATGGAAGAAATGGAGAAGCTCCCATTCCTGTTATCGCAGCTGCTACACCTAGCGACTGTTTTGATATGGCATATGAAGCCGTTCGAATTGCACTTCAACATATGACTCCAGTTATCTTATTAAGTGATGGCTATATTGCTAACGGAGCTGAACCTTGGAAATTTCCAACAGCTAGTAGCCTTCCTACAATAGAAGTTAAGTTCAAAAAAGAATTAGATAAAGGAGAAGAAAAATTTCTTCCCTATAAAAGAAATGAAAAAGGAGCAAGACCTTGGGCAATTCCTGGCACTCCAGGCCTAGAACATAGAATTGGAGGATTAGAAAAACAAGCAGATACAGGTAATGTTAGCTACGATTCTGAAAACCACGAATTCATGGTCAAGGCTAGAGAAGCTAAAGTTGAAAAAATTGCAGATTATATTCCTTTACAAACCATTGATTCAGGTGCTGAAAAAGGTAAAGTATTATTATTAGGATGGGGTTCAACTTATGGTACTATTAAGAGCGCTGCTTTACATTTACAAAGTCAAGGTAAACAAGTAAGTCATGCACACATAAAATATGTACGCCCTTTCCCAAAAAATCTTGGAGATATTTTAAAGAATTTTGAAACGGTTTTAATTCCTGAAATTAATAACGGTCAGTTAATTAAAATTATTCGCGATAAATATTTTGTAGATGCCAAAGGATACAATAAAATTATGGGCGTACCTATTACCAAGCAAGAATTAGTAAATGCAGTAGAATCATATTTGTAAAACAATTTGAACATTCACTTTATCATTACAAATAAACTACATTAAAAAATATAAAAGCGTCTCTATAAATGAGGCGCTTTTTTTATACCTTCTTTACAACAAGTAACTAAACCACAGGTTTTGCAGGTAGGATTTCTAGCCATACAAGTATACCTGCCATGTAATATTAACCAATGATGTGCTGTGTGCACTAAGGCTTGAGGAATATGTTTGATTAATTCTCTCTCAACAGCTAAGGGAGTCTTAGCTGTTAAAGGCACCAAACCAATTCTTCTACTAACTCTAAAAACATGGGTATCCACAGCCATATTTGGTTGCTTATCAATAACACTTGTAATAACATTGGCCGTTTTACGACCCACTCCTGGAAGGGTTATTAATTGGTCAACTGTCAATGGCACTTGTCCATTAAAATTTTCTAATAATAACTGGCTCATTCCAATTAAATGCTTGGCTTTATTATTGGGATAAGAAATACTTTTAATGAGAGAAAATATTTCATCAAAGCTGGCTTTGGCCATTTTTTGAGGTGTGGGAAATTGATTGAATAGTGCGGGAGTAGTTGCATTTACTCTTTTATCGGTGCATTGTGCCGATAAAATAACTGCCACTAATAATTGAAATGGGTTCTCATATAAGAGTTCTGTCTCAGCTATAGGTACTTGCTTTTGAAAATAAGCAAGTACTTGTTCGTAGCGTTCTTTTTTTGTCATTATTTAGTAGTGGGATGCAAAGTATCTTCAAACAAATACACTTCCTCTCCTTCTCTGCGTAATAAATATCTTTCACGTGCATATTTTTCAATAGCTGCTTTGTTATTTTGAATATTATCCAATTGCTTTTGAGTTAGCTCAATTTCTTTTTGATAATATTTTTTAGCGTCTTCTAATTTTTTAAGTTCTGCAGCTCTTTCTCTTTGTTGAAAGAAATCTCTTTGATCAAAAAATAACATCCATACGATAAAACCAAAAGTTACAATAAAGTATCTATTGGCAACAAAAGGAAGAATTTTTTTTAGCAATTTCATGTTTGTGTAGTACCATAAAATTAGTACAGTTCTGAGGATCTGGCAAAAACTTATAACAAAAAATGAGGAGCCATTGAGCTCCTCATGTCAATGTATTCAATAAAGTGGTTTATTTGCTTCCAAACTTCAATTTCCCTTTAGTTGGAAAAACACCTGTCTTACCTAATTGTTCTTCAATTCGAATTAATTGATTGTATTTTGCCATACGGTCGGTTCGAGAAGCAGAGCCGGTTTTAATTTGACCACAATTTAAAGCCACAGCTAAGTCTGCAATAGTAGTATCTTCTGTTTCACCACTTCTATGAGACATAATAGTATTGTATCCATGATGCTGAGCCAAGCTTACCGCATTGATGGTCTCCGTTAAAGTACCAATTTGATTTACTTTAACTAATAAACCATTTGCAATTTGTTTATCAATACCAGTTTGAATTCTGGTGACATTCGTTACAAATAAATCATCACCCACTAATTGACATTTGTCACCTATAGTTTGTGTTAAATTTTTCCAACCTGCCCAATCATCTTCTGCCATCCCATCTTCAATAGATACGATTGGATATTTCTTCACCCATGTTTCCCAATATTTCACTAATTGATCACTACTCATTTCTTTGCCAGAGCTTTTATGAAAAACATATTTTTTCTTCTTTGCATCCCACAGCTCACTATTAGCAGCATCCATGGCAATTGCTATTTGAGTGCCAGTTTTATAGCCTGCAGCATGAATAGACTCTAACACTGTTTCAATAGCTTCTTCATTACTTTGAATATTGGGTGCAAAGCCTCCCTCATCTCCAACATTGGTACTATATCCTCTTTTCTTTAACACACTTTTTAAACAATGAAAAATTTCAACTCCCCAACGTAATCCCTCACTAAAACTAGGTGCACCCACTGGCATAATCATGAACTCTTGAAAATCAATTTTATTATCAGCATGAGCACCCCCATTTAAGATGTTCATCATGGGAACAGGTAAAGTTCTGGCATTCGTTCCGCCAATATATCTATATAAAGGTAAATTTGCTTCTTCTGCTGCAGCTTTTGCAACGGCCATACTTACAGCAAGAATAGCATTAGCTCCTAATTTACTTTTATTAGCAGTGCCATCTAAATCAATCATCGTCTGATCAATTTCTGCTTGTGCAGTAATATCTAATCCTGTTAATAATTTTGCGATAGATTCATTTACATTTTTTACAGCTTTCAAAACACCCTTGCCTACATATTTTTTCTTATCATTATCTCTTAACTCCACTGCTTCATGTATACCAGTACTAGCACCACTGGGTACAGCGGCGCGACCTAAAGCACCTTCATCAGTTAAAACATCTACTTCAACTGTTGGATTTCCACGACTATCTAAAATTTGTCTAGCACGAACATCAATAATGTAACTCATATAAAATGTTTAAACTTTACTTTAAATGTTTTTATTCAATGGGAGACTGCAATTTACACCCTTTTTTTTAATGGGTAAGCATTTTGAAGACATCTTCTAAACTTGCATCATGTTTTTCTAATAATTGGCTTACTTGGGCATCTGCCACAAGTTTTCCCTGATGTAATACTAACACTCGATCACATATAGCTTTTACTTCTTGTAAAATATGTGTTGAAAATAAAATCATTGCACTTTTACTCAAAGACTGTATCAGTGCTCTAATTTCAATAAGTTGATTGGGATCTAAACCTGCAGTTGGTTCATCTAATAAAATAAGTTTGGGTTGATGTATAATAGCAGCTGCAATACCCAGCCTTTGTTTAAATCCTTTTGAGAGCTCTCCAATTTTTTTATTTTGCATTGGGGTAAGTCCAGTTTTTACAATAACATCATTGATAACTTCAGCCCCATTTTCTATTGAATGAATAGAGACTAAAAATTGCAAATACTCTTTTAAATATAATTCTTGGTATAGAGGATTGGATTCAGGCAAATATCCAATTTGTTTTTTTGAACTACTTGCATTTTGATGAATAACCTGCCCCTCTAAAAGAATGGAGCCTTTATCGGCTTCCATAAAACCCGCTAACATTTTTAAAGTAGTAGATTTTCCAGCACCATTAGGCCCCAAAAAACCAACTACTTCACCTGGTTTTAATTCAAAAGAAATCTCTTGCACCGCCACTTGTTGACCATAATTTTTGCAAAGAGAATGTACTACTAATGACATAAGTGTATCTGAAGAGTTATAATTTTTTAATTTATTTCTTTTGATGAAGTAGGCAAATGATCATACTCTCCATTACTGGCATATTTTCCAAATATAAAAAACCCAATACAAATAGGTGTAAAGATAAGTAGTATAATAACCCATTGTAATATAACATTGGATTGAGTAGCGGGGGTTGCTTTTGTAATTTTATCATAGGCTTCATAGACTAAAAATAAAATAATACAAGGAGCCATAAGCATCCATACAAAGCCCATTAATTTTTTAATTAGATTCATAAAATTATTTTTAAATAAATGATACTTTTCTATTACTCAATTAATCCATTACGTTTTTATCCATTTTATTATTTAAATACACAAGTCCAATAATAAATGATATTGAAGCTACCACAATGGGATACCATAAACCTGCCAAAGCATCTCCTGATGGATGTGTAGCACTTTTTGTAAACTCAACAATTAGAGTTCCTAAAAAGGGTACCAAACCTCCAAAAACTCCATTGCCAATATGATAAGGAAGTGACATAGAGGTATACCTAATTTTAGTTGGGAACATTTCTACTAAAAATGCAGCAATGGGTCCATACACCATTGTAACATAAACAATTTGAATAAATACCAACCAAATCATATTCCAATAAGCTGCATTTCCTAAAATTTTCTCTACTACCAAATTTGGTTTGGGTGAACTATATTGAATCATGTCAGGATTTATTAAAGTAATAGGTCTTGCTTCATCCCTGGGTGCTTTTAGTATTATCGTATCTGTTCTATAATATTTAAATACAGATCCATCCAAATAAGTAGTATCGTTTTGATGTTTTATATACATTTTGGTTTTATCCTTTGCATCAAAAATGGGAAAACTTGTCATCGAACTCGTGAGTCTAGTGTCAATAATTTTTGTTCTTTTGGCAGCAGAAGTGATATCTAAGAACTCTTTGTAAATGGGTCTATAGGTTAAAATAGCTGCTAACATTCCTATCAACATTATCCATTTTCTTCCTATCCTATCACTTAACCATCCAAATAATACGAAACAAGGAGTGGCCATTAAAATAGCAATAAGCATAATATCACGCGATTGTACAAATTCAACTTTACAAACTGTTTCAATAAAACTTTGTGCATAAAACTGTCCAGTATACCATACCACCCCCTGCCCCATGACTGCCCCAAACAAGGCTAATAAAACCATTTTGAAATTGGCTTTGTTGCCAAAACTTTCTTTAAGAGGATTTGTAGAAATTTTACCCTCTGTTTTTAATTTTGAAAACATAGGAGACTCGCTCATGCGCATTCTAATTAGAACAGAAACACCCACTAACAAAATTGATATCCAAAATGGATACCTCCATCCACCCCAGGCAGCACTAAATTTTTCTACTCCTTGTTGAGTTCTTACTAATATAATTACACCTAAGGCCAGAAATAAACCAAGTGTAGCGGTGGTTTGGATCCAACTTGTCCAAAAACCTCTCTGACCTGCTGGTGCATGTTCTGCCACATAAGTGGCTGCACCTCCATATTCACCTCCCAGTGCCAAACCTTGCAGTAAACGAAGTATTAAAACTAAAATGGGAGCTGCCCAACCAATACTGGCGTAAACAGGCACCAGTCCAATGGCGAAAGTAGACCCTCCCATAATTATTAAAGTAAGCAAAAATGTGTATTTGCGTCCAATTAAATCCCCTAGTCTTCCAAACACTAATGCACCAAATGGCCTCACAATGAAGCCTGCCGCAAAAATGGCTAAAGTACTCAGAAGTGCTGCTGTACCTGCATCAGCGGGAAAAAACTGCTTAGCAATTATGGTGGCCAACATTCCAAAAATGTAAAAATCATACCACTCAATTAATGTGCCCAGAGAAGAGGCCCCTATGACAAAAGCAATATTATTTTGTTTGATATTTTGACTCATGATTAATTTATTTGCGAGTGAGTATTCAAGTTAAATATTTAAACTGAAAAATGTAAATTTGGTAAACATTATTTATATAACAAATACCTATGAGTTATCCTTATCAAATTAAGTCCCTGAACGATTATCATGAAGCTTATAAAAAAAGTATAGAGCAACCAGAAAAATTTTGGGGTGCTATTGCAGATAATTTTACTTGGCAAAAAAAATGGGACAAAACTCTTGAATGGAATTTCACAGAACCTAAAGTAGAATGGTTCAAAGGAGGTAAATTAAATATTACCGAAAATTGTATCGATAGGCATTTAGAAAAAAATGGTGACCAAACTGCTCTGATATGGGAACCCAATGATCCAAAAGAGCATCATCGCAGCCTTACTTATAAACAACTACATTTGAATGTCTGCCAATTAGCTCAAGTACTCATTAATAATGGAGTTCAAAAAGGGGATCGTGTATGTATTTATATGGGCATGATTCCAGAACTAGCTATTGCAGTGCTAGCCTGTGCTCGAATTGGTGCTATTCATAGTGTCATTTTTGGCGGTTTTTCTGCACAAAGTATCTCAGACAGATTAGACGATGCCAAAGCCTCCTACATCATAACATGTGATGGAGCTTTTAGAGGCGCTAAAGATATTGCTTTAAAATCTATCATTGATGAGGCATTGGAAGGTAACACTACTATAAAAAAGGTACTTGTGTATGCAAGAACCAAAACTCCGGTGACCATGTTAGAAGGGAGAGATCTTTGGTGGGAAGAAGAAATTAAAAAAGTGGAAGCAATGGGTATAAAAAATATTAAAGCAGTGGAGATGGACTCGGAAGATCCTTTATTTATATTATATACCTCTGGGTCCACTGGAAAACCGAAGGGAGTGGTGCACAGTACTGCAGGATACATGGTCTATACCCATTATACTTTTATTAATGTTTTTCAATATCAACAAAACGATCTATTTTTCTGTACTGCCGATATAGGATGGATTACTGGACATAGTTATATTGTTTATGGACCTTTAAGTGCGGGTGGTACTTCATTAATGTTTGAAGGCATTCCTACTTATCCCAATGCTGGAAGATTCTGGGATATCATTGATAAATACAAAGTAAATATTTTATATACTGCACCCACTGCTATTAGATCTCTTATGAGTTATGGACTTGAACCCATACAAGGACATGATTTAAGTAGTTTAAAAGTACTTGGCACAGTAGGTGAACCCATCAATGAAGAAGCTTGGCATTGGTATGATGAAAATATAGGAAAGAAAAAATGTCCAATTGTTGATACTTGGTGGCAAACAGAAACAGGTGGTATTATGATTTCCAACATGGCAGGCATCACTCCTGGAAAACCAGGATGGGCCACTTATCCAATGCCAGGAGTGAAAACTCTATTAGTAAATGATAAAGGAGAAGAAGTAACTACACTAGAAGATGGTTTATACAGAGGTAACTTATGTATTAGTGCACCTTGGCCCTCAACCATTCGAACAACGTACGGAGATCATGAAAGATGTAGAACTAACTATTTTGCCACCTATACTAATTTATATTTTACAGGAGATGGAGCATTAAAAAATGAATTAGGTCAAATTAGAATTACAGGTAGAGTAGATGATGTATTAAATGTGAGTGGACATAGAATTGGAACTGCTGAAATAGAGAATGCTATTAATATGCATCCAGGAGTTGTCGAAAGTGCTGTAGTGGGCTTCCCTCATGATGTGAAAGGACAAGGCATTTATGCGTATGTTATTTATACGGGATCAGATAATCAGTCATCACAAGAAAGTTTTGAAGAGATTAAAAAGAAAATTTTACAAACAGTCACAAAAATTATTGGACCTATTGCAAAGCCAGATAAAATTCAATTTGTATCAGGACTACCCAAAACACGTTCTGGAAAAATTATGCGTCGCATACTTCGCAAAGTGGCAGAAGGTGAATTGAAAAGTTTAGGAGACACTACAACTTTATTAGACCCTGCTGTAGTGGAGGAAATTGTAAAGGGTGTATTGTAATTTACTATTGCTCCTCGATGTGCATGACGCTAAAAACATTGTATTCATCTAAAATGGCAAACTCGCTTCAATCCAACACCTAATTTTTTTTAAATGTATAAAAATACAATCCTGAGTGTACTTTCGAGCAAAGCGAGAGGAAACGAAGAGTTACTATTTTTACTTGCTTTATAGCTTAATTAAAATACTACTGGGTCATTAAGTTTTTCAACTGCTTCGAAATTAAAAACAAAATAATTGAAGCCATTCCAGCCATTATTACGAAGAACATAAAGAACTCATGCAAGTTCGTAATTTGATAGCCTGCAAAAGAAGTAACCTTCCCATTCTCTGGATACAAGGCACTAAATACACCCGCTAATTTATTGGCAAAAGCATTGGCTGTAAACCATACAGCCATTAATAAAGAAGCAAATTTTATAGGAGCTAGTTTATTGAAAATTGCTAGCCCAATTGGAGATAAACATAACTCTCCTAATGTATGCATCATATACATACCAATTAACCAGATCATACTTACTTTTATACCTGCACCTACTCCATTGACACCTGTGGCAATCCATAAATAACCTAATGCTAATAACATTAAACCCATTGCCATTTTAAAAGGAGAAGAAGGTTCTCTCTTTCCAAGTTTTACCCATACCCAAGCCACTAAGGGCGCCAAAGACACGACAAATAAAGAATTCAGAGATTGAAAAAAACTTGCAGGTACTACAAAAAAACCAAGGTCTCTTTGTGTATTCTCTGATGCAAAATAGGTTAATGAAGCACCCGCTTGTTCAAACGCGCTCCAAAAAAATATGACAAAAAAAGATACGGTAAACAATACAGCTACTTTTTTCTTTTCTACTACTTCCAAAGACTTATCAGAAAAAATAATAAGTGCAATTAAAATTATACAAGCCAGCAATAACCAAAATAAATAACTCACCACTTTTATATCAATATATACCAAAGCGATAGTAATAATAGATATTAAAAATAAAAAACCTACCATCACCGGTATTTTTTGAAACCAGGTTGGCGCTTCTTTAGGAGCTTCGCCAATAGGGATACCTTCTGCATTCACTAAATATTTTTTTTGAAAAACCAATTGTGTTATCACACTTAATAACATAGCAACACCTCCTGCAAAAAAAGCCCATTTAAAATCGCCAGCGTTACCTGTGTCCCCCAAAAAACCACATACAAAAGGACCAATGGCACCTCCAGTATTAATACCCATATAAAAAATAGTGTAAGAGGCGTCAATCCTGGAGTCTCCTTTTGCATACAGCTGTCCCACCATACTTGAAATATTGGGCTTGAAAAAACCATTGCCTGCAATCATACAACCCAATCCAATATAAAATAAGGGCATAGCAAAAGAAGCATTTTCATAAAAATGTCCGCAAAAAAACAAGACAAACTCTCCTAGGGCCATGACCAACCCACCCGCAATAATAGAACGGTTGTTTCCCCAATATCTATCTGCAATATAACCTCCCAATAAAGGAGTTAAATACACCAATCCAGTGTAACTGCCATACACTTGAGAAGCAAAAACTTTGTCATATAATAAAGCTTTGGTTAAAAACAAAACCAAAATGGCACGCATGCCATAATAGTTAAATCGCTCCCACATTTCTGTTGCAAACAAAACATACAATCCTTTAGGGTGTTTCGATGAAGTCGATGACATAAGTAATTGTTTTATTTAATTGACTCAATTTAATAAAATCCATGCAATAAATTTTACTTTCGTGGAGCAATCACTCAAATTATGAATATTTTACTCATAGGAGCAGGGGGAAGAGAAAATGCATTGGCCTGGAAAATTGCTCAAAGCTACCATTGTGATCTTTTATTTATTGCCCCTGGAAATCCAGGTACAGCTGAGTTTGGTACTAATTTACCTATTGAAATAAATGAATTCGAAGAACTCAAAAAAGCAAGTATTGAACATCAAATTGAAATGATAATTGTGGGACCAGAAGAACCTTTAGTCAAAGGAATTTATGATTTTTTTGCTAATGATCCCATCACCCAACATATCAATGTAATTGGGCCCAGTGCTAAAGCAGCTCAACTGGAGGGTAGTAAAGCTTTTAGTAAACATTTCATGCAGAGACATCATATTCCAACGGCCAGTTATGCTGAATTCACGCTAGAAAATTATGAACAAGGCCTGGCTTATATAAGTACACATAGTCTTCCCATTGTTCTTAAAGCAGACGGATTAGCTGCTGGCAAGGGTGTTATTATTGCCCATACACACCAGGAAGCACTTGATAGTTTCAAACAAATGCTACAAGACAAACAATTTGGAGCTGCAAGTGATAAAATAGTAATAGAACAATTTTTAGAGGGTGTGGAAGTAAGTGTATTTGCATTAACGGATGGTAAGAATTACCAGATCGTTGGACACGCCAAAGATTATAAAAGAATTGGAGAGGGTGATACGGGTTTAAATACAGGAGGTATGGGCTGTGTGAGTCCTGTACCCTTTATGGATAGTCATTTTATAGATAAAGTAAAAGCTCAAATTATTGAGCCAACTATCCGAGGAATTCATCAGGAAAAGCTTGTATATAAAGGCTTTGTGTTCTTTGGACTTATGAATTGTAAGGGGAATCCTTATGTTATTGAATACAATTGCCGTTTGGGGGACCCCGAAACAGAAGTAATACTACCACGTCTTGAAACTGACTTAGTAAGTTTACTCGCTGCTGCGGATAATGGCACTTTAGAAGATGTAAATATTCAATACCACGAAGAGGCTTTTGCAACTGTGATGGCAGTGAGTGGAGGCTACCCAGGTACTTATAAAAAAAACTTTCCTATCCAAGGTATAGAAAGCGCAAAAAAATTACCAGACAGTCTTGTATTTCAAGCTGGTACTGGATTTCAAGATAATACAATTGTCACACAAGGAGGTCGTGTTTTAACTGTTACTTGCAAGGGAAATGACCTTCAAAATGCTGTTCAAAAAGCAAAAAAAGCCCTTGATTATATTCAATTCGAAGGCATGTATTTTAGAAAAGATATTGGTTACGAATTTGTCTAAAATGGTGACCTAAAAAAAATTAGGAATCGTGGTAAAAAAGCTTTGTATTGTAAGGATTTTAGATGAATTTTGCTTGAATCAATTCGAATTATTCAAATAAAGATCAACAATGGGATTATTTAATTTTTTTACGCAGGAAATAGCGATGGACTTAGGTACCGCTAACACGCTAATTATTCACAATGATGAAGTTGTTGTGAATGAGCCTTCCATTATTGCTTTGAATAGAAATAATATGAAAGAGGTTTTAGGCGTTGGTAAAAAAGCATTGTTGATGCATGAAAAAACACATGAAAGCATTAAAACAGTTCGACCTTTAAAAGATGGAGTTATTGCCGATTTTAACGCAGCAGAATTAATGATTCGTGAGTTAATGAAAATGATTTATCCAAAGAAGCCATTATTTCCACCAAGTTGGAGAATGGTTATTTGTATTCCATCTTCTATTACAGAAGTAGAAAAAAGAGC
>CAZWTV010000034.1:0-17211 GCA_964637225.1 uncultured Sediminibacterium sp. | reverse complement strand
CCTTACTTGTTTTTTTTGGATGTTTTGTTACTACTCTTTTAGCTCAAAATGATTTTATTGGTAAATGGCTCTCGCCCAGTAAAAAAGGAATTGTGGAAACATATATTCATAATAATAAATTATACGGCAAGTTAATTTGGGTACAAACAGAAAGAAAAGATATTTATAATGCAGATAAAAGTTTAAGAAACAGAGATGTAAAAGGATTGATCATGTTAAATAATTTTACTTGGGAATCACCACAATGGGTAGAGGGTAAAATATATGATCCAGAAGGAGGCTCAACTTATAGTAGTAAAATGTGGTTGAGTGAAGATAAACAAACCTTATATGTAAGAGGTTTCATTGGCTTTTCCTTATTAGGTAGAAACGAAAAATTTACAAGAATTAATAAATAAAAAAACAATTTATGTCAACACCCCCACCAAAAGACTTTATTTTTATAAGTCAACATGAAAATTTTATAGTTAAAAAAAATATTGTAAATCAACAACAAGGACTATTTGCTGCCAAGCCCTTCAAAGTAGGAGATCAAATGATTTCTTTTGGTGCTTCTAAAATAGTTGATACACCGAATTATTTAACAGTTCAAATTAGTGCTACCCAGCATATTCATTTATTTCCTGCATATTTACAATATATCAATCATTCCTGCGAACCCAACGTACTATTTAATACTACTACTATGCTTTTAGAATGTATTAGTGATATTGAAGAAGGGGATGAACTTTGTTTTTTTTATCCTGCAACCGAGTGGAGAATGGCACAACAATTTGTATGTAATTGTGGAAATCCAAATTGCGTGGGTTTAATTCAAGGTGCCGCAGACACACCTACAGAAGTTTTAAATAAATATAAGCTAACCGATTTTATAAAATCCATGGCTGCTCAATACAAAAATTTGCTTTTATTATTTTAAATAAAAAACCCTGAGATTCTAAATCTCAGGGTTTTTTATACTTTGTATACAATTAAAAATATTTTGTTACACCTGGAATAGCAATTGGGTAATAACCATCTGCATTAGGTAATACTGGTGGCTCTGCATTCCAATCATATGTTTTTGGATGAATATCAATACCTGAGTTAATGGCCTTATCCCATTCAATAATTTGACCACTATAGGTAGCCATACGACCTAAAATAGATGTCATAGAACTACTTGCACCATTTTCAGCATCAGCAAATTTATACTCTCCTTTGGCAATCGCAGCAAATAACTCGTCGTGTTCTGTCTGATAAGGATTATTTTCTAATTTGGTATCATATTGATAAATAATTTTACCACTATGATCTTTTATATTTGCTGCTCCACAAAATATTTTTCCTTTGGTGCCTACGAGTAATTCATCCACTTTACTCATAGTACCTGGAATATGTCTGCATTGGCTGTTTAATTTAGAACCATCTGCATATTCAAATTCAACAAAATGATGATCAAAGATTTCCCCGTGTTCCTTTCCTTTTCTAACTTGACGTCCACCAAATCCTTGTGCTTTTATTGGATGTCCTCCTTTAAACCAATTAATCACATCTATATTATGTATATGTTGCTCGGTAATATGATCGCCACATAACCAATTAAAGTAATACCAATTGCGCATTTGATATTCCATTTCTGTTTGATTGTATTTTCTTGGCCTTACCCAAACACCATCATTATCCCACCAAGCTTGTGCAGAAGTAATATCTCCAATGACCTCTTTTCTTTTATACAATTCACGATATGAATTTTGGTAATGTCTTTGTAAACCTACTACTACATTTAATTTTTTTTGTTTTGCAATAGCTGCGGTTGCTAAAACACTTTGAATACCTGCAGGATCGGTTGCAACAGGCTTTTCCATAAAAACATGTTTGTCTTGTTGTATAGCTTCAGCAAAATGTATAGGTCTAAAACCGGGAGGAGTTGCAAGTATAACTACATCAGCTAGGGCAATTGCTTTTTTGTATGCATCAAAACCCGTAAATCTTCTTTCTTCGGGTACATCTAATCTTTTAGCTAATTCCCCTATACTATTATTTATTTCATCTGTTAAAGATTTATGACAATTATCCAAATTATCTTTAAAGGCATCTGCCATAGCAACAATTTTTACATTTTGTTTACTAGACAAAGCCTGCATTGCAGCTCCAGTACCTCTACCACCACAACCTATTACTGCTACTTTAATAGTGTCGTCTGCACCAGAGAAAAAATTGGCTTTAGATAATAATGGCGCTGCTAAAAGTCCACCTGCTACAAGGCTGGTCCCTTTTACAAAATCTCTTCTTGAAGTATTTCCAGAAAATGTTTTTTTCATAATGGTAATTTTTGATTTATTAATTTAAATAAGATTTAAAAAATGCTTGAACTTCTTGTTCTGATGGCTCTTTAAATGGACGCACAAGTCTTATACCAACTTGTTTAGCTTCTGTTAACCACCATTTACTTTTGGGTATTTGCGGATCTCTTCTATTCCATACTGGATCTGAATGTATTCTTTTAGATGATCTTAGATCAGAAGCTATATCTAAATAACTACCTCCTTTTAAAGTTTTAGGATACCTTGATGAATTTACTGGCACTTTAAATTCATTATTAGTAATTTTCTCCAATGCATTAGCGTCGTAATGATCCAAAGTCCATTCTGTGACATTACCTATCATATCAAATAAGCCCCAAGGATTAGGTAATTTTTCTCCTACTTTATGAAAACTATTATTACTATTTTTTTCATACCATGCATATTTATCTAAATCTAATACATTGTCTCCAAAAAAATAAGCACTTGTACTACCTGCTTTACAAGCATATTCCCATTCAGCTTCTGTGGGTAATCGATAAAATATTTTAGTTTTTTCATACAACCATTTACAATACATAATAGCTGCATATTGTGACATACTATTGGCGGGGTAGCCACCCTCTTTGCCCATGCCCCAACTTAAATCAACATATTGTGGACTAGGTCTTGTAATAGCGTCTAGGCTTACATTTTGACTGGTACTTTCATCTTTTAAAAAAACATCTAGTTCATCTCTTGTTACTTCATAGGCACTCATCCAAAAAGAGGCAACTTTAATTTTTTTTTGAGGACCCTCATCACTATTTCTTCCTTTTTCATTTTCTGGGCTTCCTATTAGAAATTCACCCCCTTGAATAGGAATCATTTTAAATCGAAGACCAGAATGGAGTAAGGGCTGTTCATAAATTGAAAAATTATTATCCTGTGCACTAGTCACTAGCATGATACAAGCTAAAAAAAAACTTACAATAATTTTAGACAATTTCAACTCTATTGGTTTAGTGTATTAAGATAAATAAATTTTATTGTTTTACTTCCAATAATTTTTAAAATTCTTAGTAGAATCAAACTGTATTTTCCCATGATGTAAGGTGCTTATAAATAAAGCTGCCTCATTCTCTATTGCCAATTGCTTAGCCTCTTTGATAGGTAGAATACTACATGCCGTAGCAAGCCAATCTGCAGTAGCGCCAGTTTTGGCAATTACAGTTACGTTTCTTTGGTTCGTTATTCCATAACCGGTTTTAGGGTTAATAATATGAGAATAACTTAAACCCAGTTGACTGATATGTTGGTAAACATCTCCAGAGGTAGCCACTGAACAATTGGATAGCAAAAGTTTTTTATCTAATAAAATATCCGTGGTTTCTGGTACATTTACACCAATGACCCAATCTTTATTTTTGGACGGGCCTCCACTCATAACTATATCTCCTCCTGCATCTGCAAGTGCCCGATGAATACCTTTTTTTGATAAATAATTAATAATCCATTCAGCAATATACCCTTTTGCAATCCCTCCAAAATCTAACTGCATTCCTGCAGGCAAAAAAATGGTATGTAAGCGCTTATTTATTTTTATATGCTGTAACCCCACTAATTTTTTAGTCGTAAGTACACTCATTGAATCAGGGAATTGATTTAGCTTTCTCGCATTTCTCCATAGTGAAGATAATGGCCCCACACTAATATCAAAAGCGCCCTTACTTTTTATAAAAGCTTGCTCAGATTTTTGTATTAAATCCATCATCGCTTCAGACATTTTATAAGGCAGTATACCGGCGCTAGCATTTATTTTAGATAATTCACTACTTGAATCATAATTACTAAAAATATGATTTAAAGAGTCTACCAATTCAAAACATTTTTGAGCCAAAATAGTTGCTTTAATGGAATCCTCACTTATCAAAACAAGATTAAAAGGAGAACCCATTTTGGTGGCAGAAAATGTAAATTTTTTGTGTTGTGCATGTACTTGATGTGTAAAAAACACAAGAAGGATAATTGTATAAATGAAGGGTTTCAAACTTGTTCTTATTAATACTTATGCCTAAATTTAAACTATAAAAAAATATAATTCTATGGAACGCAGAAATTTTTTAAAACAGAATGTGTTAGCAGGAGGTTCACTATTAACAGGCAGTGCAGTATTAGCACAGTATACACAAGGAGACCCAATAGCAAAAGCAAATGTGATGGATGATTCAGTCCCTTTTAAATTACAATATGCTATTCATGACGGTATGTTTGAAAATTTAGCGGGTCCCAATTTTATAGATCAAATAAAATATGCTCATAGTATTGGATTTACTGCCATTGAGGATAATGGCATGATGAGTAGAACCCCTGAAATGCAAAAAAAAATTGGAGATACTTTGGCTGCCTTAGGTATGCATATGGGAGTATTTGTAGTAAACTTTTCAATTAATGATAAAATTAATTTGACTACTGGCTCTCAAGAATGGAAGGATAAATTCCTAGCTTCATGTAAAGAAGCGGTGGAAGTTGCTAAAAGAACTAATGCTACCTGGATGACTACAGTTCCGGGTAATTTTGAAAGAAGATTACCTATTGATATACAAACGGGTAATGTTATTGAAGGATTAAGGCCTGGTATAGAAATTTTAGAAAAAAATAATTTGGTTACAGTTTTAGAGCCATTGAGTGATACACCGGATTTATTTTTAAGACATTCCGATCAAACTTATGCTATTTGTAAAGCCATTAATAGTCCTGCTTGTAAAATTTTATTTGATATGTATCACATGCAAAAAAATGAAGGCAATATTATAAATAATATAAATAGATGTTGGTCTGAAATTGGCTATTTCCAAATAGGCGATAATCCTGGTCGTAATGAACCGGGTACAGGTGAAATGAATTACCACAATATTTTTAAACATATACATAGCAAGGGTTATAAAGGAATACTAGGAATGGAACATGGTAAAGTGGGTAAAGGAAAAGAAGGTGAGCTTGCTTTAATAAAAGCGTATAGAGAGGCCGACAATTTTTAATTTTAGGGGGTATCTAATAAATAATATAGTATGAAAAAACATTTAGTTTTCTTTTTAATATTCATAATAAGTATCACGGATATTACTACTGCACAAAATTATCAAGCTAATTGGGAATCTTTAAATACTAGAAAAATTCCTTCTTGGTTTCATCAAGATAAGTTTGGAATTTTTATTCATTGGGGTGTCTATTCCGTGCCTGCGTATGCACCCATTATACCCAATAGTGGATATAGTTATGCCGAATGGTATGGCCATAGATTATATGAAAAACAAAAAGACTTTATGGCTTTTCATCAGAAAAATTATGGAAGCAGTTTTGCCTATGACCAATTTGAACCTATGTTTAAAGCAGAACTGTTTGATCCCAATCAATGGGTATCAGTATTTAAAAAATCGGGAGCTCGTTATGTAGTACTCACTTCTAAACATCATGACGGATACACTTTATGGAATAGTGCTGAGGCAGATCGTGATTGGAATAGACCTTGGAATGCAGTTACAGGAACCCCTAAACGTGATTTATTAGGAGACTTGTCTACTTCCGTTAGAGCCGCTGGAATTAAAATGGGTTATTACTATTCTTTATACGAATGGTTTAATCCACTATGGTTATATGATCGTAAAAGATATGTTACAGAACATATGATACCACAATTTAAAGATCTAGTAACAAAATATAAACCCTCCATCATTTTTTCTGATGGAGAGTGGGACATATCAGATACCGCTTGGCAAAGTCCTGCATTGCTTGCTTGGCTTTTTAATGAATCTCCCGTCAAAAATGAAGTAGTGGTAAATGATCGTTGGGGTAATAATACCAGAGAGAAAAATCATGGAGCAATGTATACCACTTCTGAATATGGAAGTGGAATGGATGCAAGTATTATATGGGAAGAAAGTCAGGGAGTAGGGTATTCTTATGGCTACAATAGAAATGAACAATTAAAAGATTATAAATCTAGCCACGATTTAATTTTAATGTTAAGTGATATTGTATCAAGAGGAGGCAACTTACTTTTAGATATAGGACCTAATGCAGATGGTACCATTCCTGTAATTATGCAACAAAGACTTTCAGATATGGGAGATTGGTTAGCCATTAATGGAGAAGCCATTTTTGAGACAGAAGCTTGGAGACCTGCACAGTGGAGTAAGGGATATGTTCCACCCAAAAAATCGGCAAGCTTTATGGCTAATTATAATGTAGCAAAATTAGTGGTGCCTCAACAAGATAGTGCGTATATAGAAACCTTCTTTACAAAAAAAGATAATGATATTTATTGTATAGTACCCTCTTATAGAAATACGTTAACCATTAGAGATTTGAAATTAACTCCTAATACTGTTGCAAGTATTTTAGGATCAGATATAAAAATTAAATGGAAACAAAAATCTAAAGACATAGTAATTGATCTTAACTCACTTAAGCCTAATAGTATTTCTTCTTCGGGAATTTTTGTAGTTAAATTAAAACAGTCAAATTTTTTACAGGTATTATATCATTAGTTTATATTAAATTATACTTTTTCATTTGCTTATTCATAACCTTAAACCATAAAGGCGGTACCAATGAAAGTAAAATCATACCTGGATAGCCAGTGGGCATTTGAGGAGCATTATCATAGCTTCTAAGAATTTGATATTTTCTTGAAGCCAAATAATGATGATCGCTATGACGACTTAATTCAAATAACATTAATCGACCTATAATATGATTGCTATTCCAACTGTGATGCGGTTGTACTCTTTCAAATTGGTGCTCTCCAGTTTGATTTCTTGTAAGTCCATAGTGTTCAATATAATTCACAGACTCTAATAATAAGCCCCCTATTAATGCTGACAACATAAATAATAATGTAGCAGTCCCTCCAAAAAAGTTAAAAATTAGAACTAAAAATAAAATTTGAATTATTTGAAATAGTAACATTTCGTTTTGCAGAGAAATTACAGATTGTCCTTTTTTGCTAAGCTCCTCATTGGCTATTTTCCATGCACTTTTGTAAGTGCCAATTAAAGTTTGAGGCCAAAAGGCATATAGGGATTGATTGTATTTGGCAGTACTAGGATCTGCTGCTGTAGCCACATGCTTGTGATGTCCTTTATTGTGTTCAATATAAAAATGCATATATAAACTTGTCAATAAAAGCATTTTGGCAAATGTTTGCTCCATTTTATTGACACGGTGTCCTAACTCGTGGGCAACATTAATACCAAAAGCACCACATAGTAATCCCATACTTATGACTCTCCCAATTAAAGTAGCTATAGATAAAAAAGGGGTTTGTATAGAATGTAAGAAAACCCATAAAGAATAATATTGCATGAATACAGCTGCATATAAAATGAAATCATATAATCTATTTTTTTTAGCTAAGTTTTCCTCTACTTCGTCTAAATTGCTTGCATTAGCTTTTATGAAAAGTTCAATAATTGGAATTGCAAAAAAAGTATATAATAATGGCGTATAACACACTATCCCTTCACTCTTAAAAGATATTAAAGCTAGTAAGTACAATATAAAAGGAGTAATATATTTAAAAGCTTTGATGGAAGTATACATTTTAATTATTTTAGTAAAATAATAAATTTAAGTAGATGAATAATTACTGTAAATAGAGATCAGCAATTTTTTTGGCTTCTACTATAGGGTCACCTTCATTTCTGTTGGTAAAAATAATAACCATTAATTTTTGATCTGGGAATAATAAAATATTATTTCTAAATCCAATAGAACTTCCATCATGGTAGGGATGTGTGATATTATGGTACTCTTCCACATGCCATCCATATCCGTAATCGATTAATTTTCCATTGTCTAATTTTTTTCTACTCCAAGCAGATTTTTGCATCTCAGGATTTAATAATTTATAATTCCATAAAGCTTTAATCCATTGGCTCATTTCAATGGTATTACTATAAATTCCACCATCTCCTAATACAGCACTGGTAAGGCTTTGGTCGGTCTGTTTCCAAATGCCATTTTCCAAAGTGTTTCCATAGGCTCTATTCATTACGGTAGATTTACCTTCTTCAAAAGCTACTGTATTTTTCATACCCAAAGGTTTGAAAATATTTTCTTTTAGAAAACTTGCAAAGTTCTGCCCACTCACTTTTTCTACAATTAAAGCTAAAATTGCATAACCTGTATTACTATATTTATATTGAGTACCAGCAGGGAAGTATAGAGAATCTGCCAAATACATTAATTGCAAGCAATTGGTATCATGTAATTGTTTTTGTTGTGTGGAAGACATGAGGTCTTCATAGTCTATCAATCCTGAGCTATGTGTGAGCAAATGTTTGATTTTTATTTTTTTCCCATAACTAGGAAAGCTTGAAAAGTATTTAGTTAAGGGATCTTCTAAAGAAATTTTATTATTCTTTGCTAATAATAAAATTGACATAGCAGTGAACTGTTTGGTCACTGAGGCTAATCTAAAGTTGGTAGTAGGATCTATTTTTTCAAAAAGGTTAACTTCTTTTACACCATAGCCTTTTTTAAATACAATTTTATCATTTTGATATACAAGTACACTTGCTCCTGGCTTTGAATCATCATTATAAGCAGATAAAATAGTATCTATTTTCTTTTCTTTTAATAATAAAGCACTTGATTTACAAGCACCCAATAATACTATACTAAAGGTGAAAAAAACTATTTTATGTAATGAGTACTTATTCATTTTCTTAGTAAGTTTTCTAATTCAGCCTGTGTTTCTTTCACTGCTTTTTCAGTTTGTGAAGTAGGCGCCATTTCTGTATTTTCTAAAATATTAAATAATTGTGTAAATTTTTGATTTATCATAGGAAATTTATTCATTGATTTTTTACGACCCTCATAACAAATCATTGATAAATCGTGTTGACGTTTCCATTCTGTTATACTTGTTTTTACTCTTGGATCCATAACAATAGTTAAGGGTTGTTCCTGTGTTTTCCCATCAACGGTTAATCGAATGGTATAAGTGCCAGGCATTACCCAAGGCGCAGTAGCATCTGGAGGTGTATTGTGAACGATAGCAGTCATAGGATAAGCCGCTGGAACATTTAATGGCGCATATTTCATATCCCATAAAAAACGGTGCGCACCTGCACTAGCTGCTAAAATTTGTTGAGGTCGTATCCAATAAAGTGGAATATTTACTTCTGGAATACTGTATAAAGTATCGTTACTACTAAAACTTCTAATAATGTCACCTTTAGCATTTAGTATTTCTAATTTTATGGGACTATTACTATTATTATTTAAATAATAATCAATCATAGCACCATCAGGAGGATTTTCTCCAGCAGGCTCTTCTGGTGGCAGGGGAGTATCGGTATTCATATTCCATCTTATTCTTAAAGCTTTTTGCGGTTTAAATAAAACGGTTTCTTTGTTGGTATTAATATTGATTTGTCTAAGTGGAGTAATATTATCTAAAATCCAAAAACTACGACCATGCGTTCCAATAACTAGATCATCATCTTTGATTACTAAATCACGAATGGAAGTAGCAGGCATATTTAATTTTAATGATTGCCAATGTTCACCAGCATCTATAGAAAAGTACACTGCATTTTCTGATCCTGCAAATAATAAACCTTTTCTAACAGCATCTTCTCTTACAGAGTTGATAGGTTCATTAGGTAATCCATTTATAATTTTTTTCCAAGTAAGGCCGCCATCGGTGGTTTTATAAATATGAGGTGTCATATCATCACAACGAATTCTATTCACTGCTACATAGGCAGTATTTACATCAAATCTGCTTGCATCTATCATTGAAATTTTACTCCAAGATGTTATGGAACTAGGTGTGATATTTTTCCAGTGTTTACCTCCATCTTTGGTAATGTGTATCAGGCCATCATCGGTACCTGCCCAAAGAACATTTAAGTCTTGATAGGATGGAGCAAGTGTATATACCACTCCTCTTTGATGCATTTTTTTAACTTCCTCATTATTATAAATACCTACACTTTCTGGAATATCCCATTTCTCTCGAGTTAAATCGGGGCTAATAGTTTCCCAACTAGATCCTCCATTGGTGGTTTTAAAAATAATATTCCCTGCAAAGAATAAAGTTTTATTATCGACAGGTGAAAATAAAACTGGCGCTGTTCTTATAAAACGAACCTTTCCATTTCTAACAGGCGTTGGTGAAATATTTTGAACTTGTCCAGTACGTTTATCATACTTTGTTATTTTTCCACCATAAATAATATTGGGATCTAAGGGATCTGCTGCAACATATCCATATTCTTCCACACCTACTGGATGCCATTCTCTAAAAGTAATACCACCATCATTGGATCTTGATGCAATTCCTACTGAACCACTTTCTTGTTGTCCGCCATATACATTATAAGGAAAGGCATTGTCTGTACTTACATGATAAAATTGAGCAGTAGCTTGATTATACCAACTTGAATAAGTTTCACCACCATTCACTGTAATAGTACCCCCTTGGTCTAAACCCACTGCAATAATATTAGTGTTATTTGGATTAATCCAAAAACGGTGATAGTCATCACCCCCAGGGGCACCTTTAATACCTTCCCAAGTTTTTCCTCCATCTTTTGATTTCCACACCACCACATTTGCAGAATACACTATGTCTTCATTTTTAGGATCGGCTTTCACTTCAGCAAAATCACTACCTCTTCCCCATAATCTTGCATCTGAAGTTAGTATATACCAAGATTCTCCAGCATCATCACTTCTATAAATACCTCCTTTTTTATTAGCATCTACTGTGGCATACATTCTATTAGAATTACTTGGAGCAATAGTAAATCCAATTCTACCTAAACCATCTTCTGTTGTGGTAGGAAAACCTTTAATAATTTTTTTCCAAGTATTTCCTCCATCTATAGATTTATATAAACCACTGGCTTCGCCATTCCAAGCACCATTTTCCCAAGGCCCTTGTCTTGCTGCCCAAAGAGTAGCAAAAACAACGTTAGTATGATTGGGATCAATTAATACTTGCACAGCTCCTGTATTTTCATCTATGTATAATACTTGTTCTAAAGTTTTACCTCCATCGATACTTCTGTAAACACCACGCTCTTTATTAGGTCCATAAGGATGTCCCAATGCTGCAACAAAAATTCTATTTTCATTTTTTGGGTCAATGCTAATACCTCCAATTTGTTGAGCGTCGTGCAATCCCATATTGGACCAAGTTTTTCCAGCATCCATAGATTTATATAAACCATTACCAATAGATAAATCGGGACGTTGAATACCTTCACCGCTTCCTACATAAATAACATTTGCATTAGAAGGCGCCACAGCTACATCACCCACGGAGCCTGTATTTTCAGCATCAAAAATAGGCTTCCACGTATGACCATAGTCGGTAGTTTTCCAAACACCTCCATTATTGACGCCAATATAAAATACATTCGGTTGATCAGCTACTCCAGCAATACCAACAGTTCTTCCTGCTCTATGGGGACCAATCATTCTGTATTTTAAACCTGCTAATACTGCTTGACTTACTTGCGCGATAGTGGAACTAGTTATAAAAAAACTAGTCAGTACTAAAAAAGCGAAACTTGTTTTTATTTTGAAAAATTTTACATAGGTGGGCATAATGATAATTTTTTTAGATCACTTAAATATACAAAATAATGGCTTTTATTCTCTCTTGGGAACTAGCATAATATTTGTTACATTCAACTATTGATTTTATTATTTATATGTTATAATCTTATGAAGAAGCAATTCATTTTTATCTTTTTTTTACTCATTTTAGTTTTTAGTGTTAATAGTTTTTTTGCACAAACTATTGGTTCTAACCCTTTTGCAGCTTTGCCCTTTCGATTTATAGGTCCTGATGGCAATAGAGCCATTGCAGTTGTAGGTGAGCCTGGTAATCCAATGGTATCTTATGTAGGGGCAGCATCAGGTGGAATATTTAAAACTACCGATGGAGGTGTACATTGGAAACCCATTTTTGATCAAATGGATAATTCATCTATTGGGGCATTAGCTATATCAAAATCTAATCCTCAACAAATATGGGCAGGTACAGGTGAAACTTTCGTGATACGTCCAGCACATGCCAATGGCAATGGTATTTATAAATCGAGTGACGGTGGTAAGACATGGGAGAATAAAGGATTGAAAGAAACGGTATTAATAAGTAAAGTGATTGTTGATCCTACCGACACCAATACTGTTTATGTAGCTGCAATGGGACATATGCATGGACCACAAGAAGAAAGAGGCGTGTATAAAACCACTGATGGAGGAAAACATTGGAATCGTATTTTATTTGTAGATGCCCATACCGGTTGTAGCGATTTATCTTTAAATGAAAAAGATCCTCAAAATTTAGTGGCTGCCATGTGGCAAGTAAATATTACTACTTGGAATTTAAATAGTGGTGGTCCAGGCAGTGGTTTTTATAAAACACAGGATGGTGGTAAAACCTGGCAAGTAATGAATAATGGATTACCTGGAGGAAGCGCACATCCTATTGGTAAAACTTCTATCGATTTTGCACAGAGTAATCCTCAAACAATTTATGCATTAGTAGAAGATAAATCACCTGGTTTATATAAATCTGTGGATGGAGGAGCACATTGGAAATTAATGTATGAAAATCATTCAATGGCTCAACGTGCTCCTTATTATACAAGAGTGCGTGTATCTACTCAAGATGAAAATAAATTATATACTATTTGTGTTACAATCATGGAATCAAAAGATGGAGGAATAAGTTTTAATGGTAATGGAACTTATGCTCCCGGAGGGGACAATCATGATATTTGGTTTGATCCAACCAATGCACAACGAATAATGGTGGCACATGATGGTTGTATGAATATGAGTTTTAATGGAGGTAAAACTTGGAATAATATTAATCTACCCATTGCACAAATGTATCATGTGGCAGTAGATAATATGATTCCTTATCATGTGATGGGTAATAGACAAGATGGCTATAGTTATAGAACGGCAGCTATTAGTATGCAAGGTTCTATTCCTTTAGGATTATGGGAAGGTGTAGGAGGATGTGAAAGTGGTTTTGCACAACCAGATCCTTTTGATAATAATATAATTTGGTCGGGTTGTTATGATGGTGGATTAGATGTCACTGATGTAAGAACTGGGTATGCACATGATGTACGTGCTTGGCCAGAAGCTGGTTATGGTTGGGCGCCAGCGGATATGAAATATCGTTGGCATTGGAATTTTCCCATGGCTTTATCTCAACATCAAAAAGGCGTAGTGTATGTTGGAAGTCAGTATGTACATAAAACATCTAATAGAGGAATGTCATGGCAAGTTATAAGTCCAGATTTAACTACTAATGATAAAACACACCAACAAAATTCAGGTGGAATGAATTCAGATAATCTAATGACATTTGATGGTTGTACATTATATGTTATTGCAGAGTCTCCACTTACTAAAGGTGTTTTATGGACGGGTAGTAATGATGGGCAAGTACATGTCACCACCAACGATGGAAAAACTTGGACTAATGTGACTGCAAATATTAAAGGCATAGCCCCTTGGGGGACTATAAGAAGTATTGATCCTTCTAATTTTGAAACAGGGACAGCATATATAAGTATTACCTATCAACAATTAGGAGATTTTAAACCCTATATTTTTAAAACTACTAACTATGGAAAATCTTGGAAATCTATTGGTGCTGGTATTCCTTTAAGTAATAGTTCATTTGTACATAGTATTAAAGAAGATCCTGTACAAAAAGGGTTACTGTATGCAGGAACAGATAATGGTTTGTATATTAGTCCAGATGATGGTAATACATGGCATTCCTTAAAAAATAATTTACCTCCATCGCCTGTATATTACATTGCGATACAAAAACATTTTCGTGATTTAGTTTTGGCTACCTACGGAAGAGGTTTTTATATTCTTGACGATATTACTCCTTTGAGAGAATGGAGTAAACAGTTGGTAAAAAATAAAAATGAATTATACGCCCCAAGACAGGCATATAGATTTAATTATAAAACTGGAATACATAGTGAATCTTCCTTGTCAACGGGTAGTAATCCTCCCTATGGCGCTAGCATTAATTATTATTTAGTTGATAGTCTTGTTTATGATCCATCAATTTTTATTTTAAATGCTCAAGGAGATACCATTCAAAAAATGAAAGGCACTCATCATAAAGGAATGAATAGGGTTTGGTGGAATCTTGCACATAATAATATTGAACTACCCCCTTTAAAAACAATCCCTGATCATAAAAATTATATACCTCTAGATTCACAAGGGAATAGACGTATTTTTATTTATGATTTAGATATTGGTCCAGGTCTTGAGCCAATTAGGATTCCTCCGGGCATCTATACAGTAGCATTAAAAATAGGCAATGAAATAATGAAGCAATCTTTAAAAGTATTAGTAGATCCTAATTTACATTCTAGTAAAAAAGATATAGAAGCTCAATATACATTTGGCTTACAATTAACTGCTTCTTTGAAAAAATGCCTAAGCTTAATTGAGAAAATGGAAATAGAAAGAGCCCAATTATTAAAACAAAACTCTACGGCTTCTGCTATGCGAGAACAGCAAATTTATGCTATTGAAAAAGTATTATTTGATATTCATTTAACGGGCTCTAGAATGGATATTTTTAGAAACCCAGCTAAAATATTAGAAAGACTTTTAACACTCACAAAAGAAAGTCAAACCATGGGAGCCGATTTTCCTCCTACTACACAACAAAAATTAGTGTATCAGGCATTGAATAATCAATTACAAAAATGGGAAAGCCAATATGTAAAATTATATAAGTAGTTTATTTATTCCACCAATAAGTAAATTTTAATACGACGGCTCTATTTTTAACAAAGACAGGTCCTATATAATAGTTATCGGTATAGACAATAAATAAATCTGATACTGGTTTATAGCGCCATTGAAACCTTGTATTAAAATTTATATTTTTTGTTTGTTCATTGTACTGATAAAATGCAGTAAAAAATAATTTATTTGTCATTGTAATATCTACCTTCGGGCCTATCAAAAGAAAATTATTAGTTCCCCAAGGTTGAGGAAGTTCAATATGATTGTAAGTAGCTGCTACATCAAAATTTACATAAGGCTGAATACGATAACCCATATCTCCAGTAATACTTAATAATTTTCCATTAGCATAATAGCCTCCGTTACGAACTGTTAAGTAATAAGTAAATTTATGCTGGGGAGCAGAAATCCAATCAATACCAAATGTAGACCACTCATGTTTTGTATGTGCTGCTAAAGTTTGTTTACCAATTCTAGAGGGGTCGAAGTCAGCTAATAATTCAACATAATCATTTTGAATTACGGTGGCAAAGGTACTCTTGTCTCTAAATGTTATTAAGTAGTTCAATAATTTAGTATTATCGGTAACATTCAAATTTGAATTATAATAATAAGTTGTAGTGACTTGAGGTCCGTAACTTAAAACCGGCCCGCTTTTAGGAAAATACAAGCGAGTAATACTTGGCATAAATTTGATATAATTATTTCTGGGTATATAACCCACTTCTGCATTGTAATTATTCCCAACTATTTCATGTTGCCATGAAACAATCCAATTTCTACTACTGTATTGTAAATTTCCTGCGTTTAAATAATCGTTGCCGGTTTTATTAGGAGTAAAAGATTTTATAAAAATAGTTTTTCCGGTCCAAGGATTATTTTTAGGAGCTAGGTTATATTCAAATCCAAAATTTCTATTATAAGAATTACCAACCGCATTAAGATTATTCACTGTGGAAGGATAGTCCAAAGCAGTTTTATCAATATAAAATAATTCAATACTAGATTTTTTAAATAATTTTCTTTGTAAGGCAATGACTGAAAAATTTTGTGCTAATAAACCTACACTTTTATCATCGCTCGTTTTCATATCCATTAAACCAATGCGCCAATTTTTATCTAATCTACCGCTCATTCTTGCTCCAAAATCAATATTGGTATTCAAACCAATCCTTCTTGAGAAAAAAGGACGTACATTCTCAAAACCTAAATTGGAAAATAAATCGGCGTTTTCTAAAAAAAATTGTCTTTTTTCAGGAAAGAATAATTCAAAACGACTTAGGTTACTAACTTGTCTATCTACTTCTACTTGTGAAAAATCGGGATTTAATGTTAAATCTAAATTTAAAGAAGAGGACAAACTTATTTTTGCATCAATACCATAATCATTTCTATTTATAGATGCTTGGTTAACTTTAGTGCCATCATTTGTTGCAAATTCTTTTGAAATGCTCGATTTGAAATAAGGAATTAAAGAAAAATTATTTTGATGCGCTGGTGGTGGGGCATCCCAAACTAAACTACCAGTATAAGCTAATGAAGCTGTAGGAAACTGTCTTGGCATGGGTGCCCAACTTGATTTTTCAGTAGTTTTTAAATCGTTTCTACTAAAATTAATACCCCATTCTTGTATCCCTTTTTTATAACGAATAGATTTAAAAGGTATGGCTGCTTCCCAAATATATTTGGATGTGTCATTATAAATGGCAGATGACCAAACATTATCCCAGTTTAAGTCTACACTACCTCCATCAAACATGGTACCATCCCATTGAGCACCCACTGCATTAGCGCCAAAAGCAAACCCATTTGTTAAATCACCATAGGTGTCCATGAATAAAATGAAATTATCATTTTTACCAAAATTCCAATCTCTTTTTAAAGACTCCACCATATCCACACCATCGCCTACTTTGCTACAAATAGCAATAATATATAAATTATTTTCATCGTATGTCATTCTCACTTCTGTAGGTACTTTAGATCTACTCGTATCCATGGGTAACACCATTTGAAAATTATTTACAGCTTGCGCCTTCTGCCAAGATTGTTCATTCATTTGCCCATCTACTTTTATGAGATCGGTTGCTTTATGAATAAAATATTTAATATTGGC
>CAZWTV010000033.1:0-17349 GCA_964637225.1 uncultured Sediminibacterium sp. | reverse complement strand
GTTTATAAAGGAAAAAAGTAACCGTCTAATTTTTTATTTAAATTGAGAGAAATTAATCTGCTTAATTTTTAAATTAGCAATTATGAAAAAAATGGTAAGGATATTTTTTATATTATTACTCTCTAAATATTCTTTCTCTCAAAAAAATATTTTAATTGGTAAAAATATAATTGATGGAACCGGAAAAATTATTTCAAATTCCATCATTGTTACTTCTAATAATAAAATAATTGCCATTGATAAAAAAGAAAATTTATCAAAGTATGATACAACTTTTACTATCATTGATTTAGCTGAATTCACTCTCTTACCTGGGCTAATCGATGCTCATGTGCATCCAAATAATAATTCCGATGACTATCAAATTGGGCACTTAAGAAATTCTTCAGCAGCCAAAGCATTAACAGGTTTAAAAGCGGTGCAAGACTTAGCCTTAGCGGGTTGGACCACCCTTCGTGTTGCAGGAGATGAAGATATTGGATATGCGAATTTAGAAATAAGAAATGCGATCAATAAAGGAAATTTTATGGGTCCACACATTTATGGTGCAGCACATTATTTATCGGTAACAGGTGGGGGTGGCGATATTAATTTTCTTTCTTATGAACAAAAAATAACAGCCGACGGATTAATTGTAGATGGGCCAGAAGAAATTAGAAAAGCGATTCGCAATGAAATAAAAAATGGAAGTGATTGGATAAAAATTCTAGTAACGGGTGCTTTTATGAGCACTGGAGATAATCCTCAAAATGTACATTTTAGTCCTGAAGAATTGAAAATGGCAGTGGAAGAGGCTGAAAGAAGAGGAGTACCTGTAATGGCCCATGCACATGCTACAGAAGGTATTAAACAGGCAGTAAAAGCTGGGGTTCGTAGCATTGAACATGGTTCTTACATGGATGAAGAAGCAATAGACTTAATGGTAAAATATGGTACTTATTTAATTCCTACTTTAACTATAGATTTATATTTTAAAGAAAAATTAGCCGATAGTAAAGCCTTGGCTAAAGCTATTGAACTAGCGAATGATTCAAGAGAAAGTAGGTATGAAAAACTAAAATGGGCAGTGAAAAAAGGTGTGAAATTGGGAGTAGGAACCGACTATATTGGTTGGCCCGCCCATTATTCTGCAAGAGAGTTTGGAGAGTTAGTTAAAATTGGTATGACACCTATGCAAGCTATACAAGCTGGTACTATCGTGAATGCTCAATTGTTAAATAAGGAAAAAGAAATAGGTTCTATTGAAATTGGAAAATGGGCTGACATTATTGGAGTAAAAGGAGATCCCTTACAGGATATCACTGAATTACAAAGAGTAAAATTTGTTATGATTGGTGGAAAAATAATAAAAAACGAAAAATGAAAATAACAAAAGAAGCTATAGAGATTGCTGCAAAAACAATTGAGCCCTATATTCATCACACACCTGTACTTACCAACAGAAGTATTAATGAATTAACTGGATTAGATTTTTATTTTAAATGTGAAAACTTTCAAAAAATTGGTGCCTTTAAAATTAGAGGAGGTATGAATGCCAGCTTAAGTTTAAGTCCAGCACAATTAAAAAATGGAATTGCGACACATTCATCGGGCAATCATGCACAAGCATTAGCCTATGCTGCTAAAACTTTAGGTATTAAAGCATACATTGTTATGCCGAAGTCTTCTCCTCAAGTAAAAGTAAACGCCGTGAGAGGTTATGGTGCTGAGGTTATTATATGTGAACCCAATCAAGTAGCAAGAGAAGCTGCATTAGAAAAAGTGGTAGCTGAAACGGGTGCTGAATTTATACATCCTTATGACGACTATCGGGTTATTACTGGTCAAGCCACTTGTGTAAAAGAATTGATAGAAGAAGTGACCACGCTTGATGTGGTCATTACCCCTGTAGGAGGCGGTGGTTTACTTTCTGGAACTTGCTTGGGGGCTTCATTTTTCAAACCTGAATTAAAAGTATATGGTGCAGAACCTGAAGGTGCTGCAGATGCAGTTTTAAGTATCAAATCGGGAAAAGTAGAAAAAGCCCCTTTTATAAAAACAATTGCAGATGGATTAATGACTACTTTAAGTGAACAAACTTTAGGTATTATTAAAGAACACGTCACAGATATTCTATTAGTATCTGAAGAAGAAATTATTGCTGCCCTAAGATTAATTTATGAAAGAATGAAAATTATTGTAGAGCCCAGTTGTGTAGTACCCTTTGCAGCTGCCATGCGCAATGCTCCTTTATTCAAAGGAAAAAAAGTAGGTATTATTTTATCAGGAGGTAATGTAGATTTAACCCAATTTGGAACTTGGTTCCCAGCAAAAAATTAAATTAATAAATAAATTTACCATCATGAAAAAATTTGAGATCACAATGAAGAAAAAATTATTGCTAGTATTTATAAGTATAGCAATTACTTTAAATGTATTTAGCCAAGTACTTTCTTATCAAAGTGTTAAAAGTCCTCAATTTGACTATTCAAAATTAGCTTTAATAGATGCAGAGGTAAATAAGTATATACAAAATCATTGGTTAGTTGGATCCACAGTAATTATAGTAAAGGATAATAAAGTCATATATCATAAAGCTTTTGGTTATGCCAATGAAGCCAATAAAACTCCTATGCCTGAAAATGCAATTTATCGTATCATGAGTCAAACTAAAGCAATTACTAGTTTAGCCATCATGCAATTGTATGAGCAAGGTAAAATTAATTTAGACCAAAAAGTATCTGATTTTATTCCAAGCTTTAAAAACCCCACTGTATTAAAAGATTTTAATCCTGCCGATTCCACTTATACCACAGTTCCTGCTAAAAGAGAATTAACCATTCGAGATTTACTAACTCATACTTCTGGCATCGATTATACCGATATTGGTTCTAGAAACATGGGTGCTATTTATACAAAAGCGGGCATACCTTCTGGCCTTGGTTATTTTAAAGAGAACCTGCTTACAAAAATGACTAAACTAGGAACTCTTCCGTTGGTTCATCAACCTGGTGAGAAATTTACTTATGGTCTTAATACCGACTTATTGGGTTGTATTGTTGAAATAGTAAGTGGCACCACACTTGAAAATTATTTTCAAAAAAATATTTTTGATCCCTTGGGTATGAAGGATACTTATTTTAATGTACCTGCTTCCAAAGCAAATCGAATGCCCAATGTTTATACAGAAAACGATGCGCACCAAATTATTGAATGGAGTCCAACTTTTAGAAATATAAACCCCAATTATCCCTTGGTACCTAAAACTTATTTTTCTGGAGGCGCAGGCTTATCCTCTACTGCTTACGATTATGCCATTTTTTTACAAATGATTTTAAATGGTGGTAAATACAATGGTAAACAAATTATTGCACCCCGCACTGCTGCCATTATGATTAGTCCTCAAATGGATTTTAAAACAAATGGCAATGATGATTTTAGTTTAGGATTTTCTATCACTTCTGAAAAGTCGGCTCGTTTAAATACAAGAAATAAAGGTTCTTTTTCATGGGGTGGGTATTATGGAACAAATTATTGGGCCGATCCAGTAGATCATTTAGTAGTTTTAGTGATGACTCAACATACCCCTAACTCACATGGCGATTTAACCAATAAAATTGAGAGAATCATATACGGAAGTATGGTCAAATAGGGTTTATTCTAAATGTTTAAGGAGTTCTATTTTACTCCACTTTTTGGAATCTATTATCCATGCACCCGTGTGTTCTGTGATATTCATAAGTATATCCCATGCTTGAGTCATTAAACTTTTTTTAATAGCTGCATTTTTAAAATTTTTATTCAATTGAATTTTGCCTACAATTTCTCCATTGAGTAAATAAGCAGTTTGATTAAAAATTTTACCAACAACTTTATTATTTTTACCAAAAAAACAATCCCCAATTAATATACCAATTACTTTTTCTTGCTGAACATCTAATATCATCATATTTTGAATGTAAGCTATAGTTTCTTTGTTTTGATTTAAAATTACATACATACTATAAAAGGTATTGGTTTAAGTTAAGCTCTTTGATTGAATGGTATTTGCTGCATTAATATATCTACTACTTGAGAAGTAGAATGTGTCAGTTTAAAGTCTATAGAGGCACTAGCTTGCATCCACTCGGTAAATATTTGATGAAAATTTATATCTATTTTCTTAATTACTTTCACGCCCATTTTTTCCATAGCCGCTCCATTGCATTCTTGTTCAAAGTGATTTAAAATTGGTATACTTAATAATTTCTTTTTCAAATACAAAGCCTCTGCAGGTGTTTCAAAACCACCAGCCGTAATAATGGCGTGACAAGAAATTAAACTTTCGGTAAAGCTATTATTATCAATAGGCAACAAAGTGACATTTTTATACTTTGTTATTTGCTTCACTTCTTTAGTAAATACTTCAAATGTGTAATTAGATTGAACAAATAAATAAGGATTTAAAACAGAAAGTGAATATTGAGGTAAATAGACTGTGATATGACCCCTATCAATGGCTTTAGCATTAATAATTTCCTCTTTAATGATAGGATTAAAGATATTCTTGTCATAGGACTCGAAATGCAATCCCATATAATGGGTACTTTTCACAAATTTGTTCAAAACAAAATTACCAATAGGATCAAAATTTTTTGCCCTGGGTGTTTTTTTACTTTGAAAACTTGCTTGGTGTCCAAACTGAATACTTTTTTTCTTTTTTAAGATACAAGCTAATGATGTAATAAATTCAAAGTCATTAATAATTACATCATAATTTTCTATAGGTAATGTTTTAGCTTCTTTGTAAATATTAAAACTTAGAGATTTTGAAATTTTTCCATAATCCATTCCACCTGTTGATTTATAATGCAAACTAATACCCTTGCTTTTATATTTAATGGGAAGATTAGTTTTTAGTGATGCATTAGAACCACTCAAGAAAAAATCTACTTCACCATATTTTTTTAAATAAGGATATAATTGCTCTGCTCTACTAATATGACCATTTCCTGTACCCTGTATAGCATAAAATATTTTCATGAATGTCATATTACATGGAAACTTGAAAAGCAACTTCTTTGGTTAAGACACTTAATTCTTCTGTTAAGTTGATAATTTTATTTTTCTTACTACCTTTTTCTTCTTCAAATTCTTTAGGATCATAATGAAATAAAGTCCAAGCATTATCATAATATTCTAATGAGGTTAAATTTTCTATCCAATCACCACTATTTAAGTAAGTTACAGACCCCTTTTCATTACTTACTACTCTTTGTTGCGGCTGATGAATATGGCCACAAATAACATATTGATAATTATTCTCTATGGCTAACTCCGCTGCCGTTTGTTCAAAATTATTAATCCAAGAAACAGCTTTTTTAACTCCATTTTTAACTCTTTTACTCAAACTCATTTTTTCTTTTCCTAAAAGTTGCAAGCTCCAGTTGACTACATTATTAATAAGTATAAGTAAGTCATAGCCATAACCTCCTAACTTAGCTAATAACTTGGCACTGCCCTTAGTGGTTCTATCAAATACATCCCCATGAAAGACCCAATTCTTTTCCCCATTAATTTCAAAAACAATTTTATCTGTAAGTTGAATATTACCCATTTCAAAATCGGCATATCTACGCAATGCTTCATCATGGTTACCCGTAATATAAATTACTTTAGTATCCTTGCTAGCCATACTAAAAATTTGCTTAATGACGGCCATGTGTGAGGCAGGAAAATATCGTTTGTTGAATTGCCAAATATCTATAATGTCGCCATTAAGAATTAATGTTTTTGGCTTAATACTCTTTAAATAATTTAAGAGTTCTTTAGCTTGACAACCAAAGGTGCCTAGATGCAAGTCACTAATAATACATATCTCCATTGATCTTTTTTCCATGTATTTAGTTTATGTAAAAAACGACTTTTAACATAAACGCATTATTTCGTTATTGTTAACTTAGTATTAATAAATTGTAACCAGAATATTACTTATTCTATTCATACTAATATTATAGCTTAATTTTACATAGAAACAAATATTCCAATGAAGCAGAATTATATTCCTAGAGACATTAGCTGGCTAAGTTTTAATGGACGCGTTTTACAGGAAGCAAATGATAAAACAGTAGCATTAAAAGATAGAATTCGTTTTTTAGGAATTTTCTCTAATAATTTAGATGAATTTTTTCGTGTGCGTGTAGCTACACTTAAAAGAATGGTTGAATGGATTGATAAAAAGAAATCTCTTAATATAGATGTTTTAGATTCTCCTCAATTAATTTTAGATGAAATTCAAAAAGTAGTTCTTAGACAACAAAGTGAATTTAATCGCATTTGGGATAATATCAATAAGGAATTAATCAAAAGAAAAGTATATCTAATTAACGATCGTAAATTAAATAATACTCAAAAAGTTTTTGTTCGAAATTATTTCGAAGAAGTAGTACGTCCTTATATTATTCCATTAATGATTGAAAAATTACCCGAGCTGCCTTATTTAAGAGATAAAAGTTTATACTTAGCTATTGTCATGAGAAATAAGCAAAATGCTTATCACGAAAAATTTGCATTAATTGAAATACCTTCTAAATCTATTGGCCGCTTCGTCATTCTTCCTTCATCAAAAGGATCCAAGTGCATCATTTTATTAGAAGACATAATTAAATTTAATTTACCCATTATATTTTCTCATTTTAAGTTTAATCACTTCGATGCCCATGTATTCAAAATTACCAAAGATGCTGAAATTGATTTAGACCAAGAAGTTGGATTAAACTTTGTAGAAAAAATTTCTAAAGGAGTAAAAAACAGAAGAAAAGGTAAACCAGTTCGATTCGTATATGATAAAGATATGAATGCAGAACTTTTAGACTACTTAATACAAAAATTACATCTCACTCGAAAAAGCAGTATTATCCCGGGGGGGCATATTCATAATTTTAGACATTTTATGGACTTCCCGGATGTCTTGGTAGAAAAACAAGAAAGACCCAAACCCTTTGTTCATCCAGCTTTTAGAAACAAATCACAAGTCTCTGAAGTCATATTGAAAAAAGACGTGATGCTGCATTTTCCTTACCATAGTTTTGATCCTGTCATTGATATGTTGAGGGAAGCGGCTATGGATGATGATGTACTATCTATTAAAATTACAGCTTATCGCTTAGCTAGTAATTCAAAAATTATAAATGCCCTAATTAATGCAGCTAGAAATGGTAAAGAGGTTACTGTATTTTTAGAACTCAAAGCTAGATTTGATGAAGAGGCTAATTTAGAATGGAAAACTGTCATGGAAGAAGAAGGCATCAAAGTGTTAGTGGGTATTCCTCATGTTAAAGTACACGCTAAAATTTGTGTGATTCAAAAAAAAGTAGAGAATAAAATTCAACAATATGGATTTATAAGCACAGGCAACTTAAATGAAAAAACCGCTCGAGTATATGCAGACCATTGTTTATTAACAGCATCCAAACCTTTGCTCACAGAAGTTAATAAAGTATTTAATTTTTTAATGAACTGGCAATTGGGAGATAAGCCTATTGAAAAAATGAAACACTTATTAATATCTCCAGTAAGTATGCGTAAAAGCATCACTGATTTAATTAATGAGGAGATAAAATTTGCAAAACAAGGTCATCCAGCACAAATAACTGTGAAACTAAATTCATTAAGTGATCAGATTTTATTAGATCACTTATATAAGGCCATTAAAAATGGTGTAAAAGTAAATTTAATCATTAGAAGTATTCTTACCTTGAAAAAAGGCACGGAGCCTACAAAAAATTCTATCAATGCTATTAGTATTGTGGATCAATATTTAGAACATGCCAGAGTAATGATATTTCAAAACAAGGGAAAAGAAAAAGTATATATTTCAAGTGCCGATTGGATGGTAAGGAACCTAGACCACCGTATTGAAGTAGCAGTTCCTATATTAGATCTTAAAATAAAAAAAGAATTAATTGACATTATTAACATTCAATTAAAAGACAATAAAAAAGCCAGAATTTTGAATACTGAATTAAATAATAATTATGTACCTTCCCTTCCTAAGAAAATAATAAAATCACAGGTTGAAATTTACAATTATTTAATAGGAAAAAAATAGAATAACATTGATACTCGCCGCCATTGATATTGGAAGTAATGCCGCTAGATTACTTATTTGCGAAGCTATAAAAAAGGGGAAAGAAGTTAGTTTTAATAAATTAAATCTTTTAAGAATTCCGGTAAGATTAGGTTTTGATGTATTTGAAAAAGGAAGTATTGGTACTCAAAAAAAGAAAATGCTTATTAATACCATTAAAGCATTTAATAATTTAATGAAGGTATATGAAGTGGAACACTATATGGCCTGTGCCACAAGTGCGATGAGAGATGCTGAAAATGCAAAAGAAGTCATCAAAGAAATTAAATCTGAAACAAGTATTGAAATAGAGGTTATAACAGGTGAATTAGAAGCCGAAATAATTTATGAAAATCATATTGCAGAATTTTTAGACAATAATAAAAGCTATTTATATATTGATGTGGGTGGAGGTAGTACTGAAATTACTTTATACCATAAAGGAAAAATAATTATCCAAAAGTCATTCAATATAGGTACAGTTCGTTTGCTTACTAATAAAGTAAAAGATAGTACATGGGATGAACTTAAAGAGACACTCAAAGAACTTGCAAAAAAATATGAAAATATCATAGGTATTGGTTCTGGGGGAAATATTAATAAAATATACGCCATTACAGGAGCCAAACCGGGAAAATCAATGAGCTATGATGATATTAAAGATATTTATAAGGAAATGGAGCCTTTAAGTATTCAGGAGAGAATGGATAAATATACCATCAAAGAAGACAGAGCTGAGGTCATTGTACCCGCTTTAAAAATACATAATGCTATTTGTAAATGGGCTAATATCAATGAAATGCATGTACCTAAAATTGGTTTAGCCGATGGGCTCATTCATCATTTATATGATATGGTGGAGTCATAATTTTAGTATATTTAGACTATCTAAATATTCTAATTATGAAAAAGTACTTTTTTGTATTTCTAGCATTGATTCCATTTTTATCTATCGCACAAACCATTGATTCTGCTTGGATAGTGAATAACTATACTAAAACAGAATTAATGATACCTATGCGTGATGGCATTAAATTATTTACTACTATTTATGCTCCCAAGGATAATACTGAAAAGCATCCTATTTTATTAGAAAGAACCCCTTATTCTTGCAGACCCTATGGAGCAAATATATTTGCAAGCTATTGGAACTCACCAAGAAAATATTTCTTAAAAGAAAATTACATTTTGGTTATACAGGACGTTCGTGGCCGTTGGATGAGTGAGGGTGTATTTGAAGATGTAAGACCTTATATACCCAATAAAAAACCCAATCAAACCGATGAAGCCTCTGATACTTATGATGCTATCGATTGGATGGTAAAAAATGTAAATAACAATAATGGTAATGTGGGGGTATTTGGAATTTCTTATCCAGGCTTTTATGCTACTTTAGCTTCATTAAGTAACCACCCTGCATTAAAAGCGGTAAGCCCACAAGCACCCGTAACAGAGTGGTTTATTGGGGATGACTTCCACCACAATGGTGCTTTTATGTTAGCAGATGGTTTTGCTTTTTATTCAGGTTTTGGCAAACCTAGACCAAAACCCACCACCATAGGGCCTTCTGGTTTTAATTTTACTAATCCTGATAATTTCGATTTTTATTTGCAAACAGGTGCGCTACGTAATTTTACAAAATTGATGGGCGATAGCATTAAATTTTGGAAAGATTTAATGGCTCATCCCAATTATGATGAATTTTGGCAAGTTAGAAATACAAGAAAAAATGTTCAGGAAATTAATCCCAATATTGCCACATTAGTCGTAGGGGGTTTATATGACGCTGAAGATTGTTTTGGAGCTTGGAATTTATACAAAGCCATTGAAGCTAAAGCTAAGAACAATAATAAATTAGTGATGGGCCCTTGGTACCATGGACAATGGGCAAGCAATGATGGTACACATTTAGGTAATGTTCAATTTGGATCTAATACCAGCGAATGGTACGGTAAAAATATAGAGTTGCCTTTCTTTAATTATTATTTAAAAAATAAAGGAAGTATAGATCAAATTAAAGAAGCAAATATATTTTTCTCAGGTAGTAATGAATGGAGACAATTAGCTTCTTGGCCAGTAGCTACTATGAAAATGCAATCATTTTTATTAAGTGATCATGGTAATTTAAAACCTGGTAATAAAGCCACTACGCTTGCTGGTTATGAAGAATACATAAGTGATCCGGCAAAACCCGTTCCTTATATTTCAGATAATTACATGATGAAAAGTAAACCGGCAAGACACTATAGAGAATACATGGATGATGATCAAAAATTTACTTCAAGAAGAACCGATGTACTTGTTTATAAAACTCCCGTATTAACAGAGGACCTAACATTGGGGGGTCCTGTGGTGGCAGACTTAATGGTAGCTATTTCAAGTACTGACGCCGATTTTGTAGTAAAGCTCATTGACGTATATCCAGATAATTTTGAATATGAGACAAATAAAAAAGACTATTTAATGAGTGGATACCAACAGCTTGTGAGAGGAGAAATTATGAGAGGTAAATACAGAAATAGTTTTGAGCAACCAGAAGCTTTTGTACCTAATAAACCCACAGCTGTAAAATTTACATTACCAGATGTAGCTCATACCTTTAAGAAAGGTCATCGAATGATGATTCAAATTCAAAGTAGTTGGTTCCCATTGGTAGATAGAAACCCTCAGCAATTTATGAATATCTATGAAGCAAAAGATAGCGATTTCAAAAAAGCAACTATTCGTATTTATCATGATGCTTCTGTAATTCAGCTACCGGTGTTACCTTAAATTAAAACTAAGGTTGTATAAAATTAATAATCAAGTATTATTTTTTTTAGATCGGCAGTTAGGTTTTCAAATTCATCCGAGGCATTATTACAAAGAATAATAAGTGTTGCTCTGTTCTCTAGAAAGCGAACAATAATGGTTTTGTATCCTGGATTATCTCCATTATGCCAAACAATATTTTCTTGGGGTACTAACTCCCATCCAAAACCATAATTTGACATTTTGCCCGAGGTTAATTTCATAGGTGTAAAAGCTTGGGCTAATGTATTAGATTGAATTAATTTATTTGAATATAAAGCCTGGTCCCATTTAAATAAATCTTCAACAGTAGAACTAATTCTTCCAGGTCCTTTTCTATTACCCAGCCAAATCGTGTAATTAGAGGAAGGAAAAGAATCAGCTCTTACATAGGCATTTCTATCATTAATAAAAATATGTCCCAAGGCAAAATTGGTTAATGCTGCTTTTTGTTCTAAAGTTCTTATAGCTGTACTTTTCATTTTCAATTTTTGAAAAATTTCTGTATTACAAAATTCTATAAAATCTCTGCCACTTACTTTTTCCGTGATACTTGCTAATAACACATATCCAGTGTTACTATATAGATACTGAGATCCAGGTTCAAATAAGGAAGGAGGTGCATACTTATTTAAATAAGTTATTATATCATTATTATTAGCCACTTTAGTCTTATCCCAATGTGCATCCATGATAGCCTGATAATCGGGCAAGCCGCTGGTATGGGTTAATAAGTGTCTAATGGTTATATTCTTGTAGGGAATGTCTATGTATTTTTCTACTAAATCATCATAATGTAACAATCCTTTTTCTTGAAGCATCATAATAGTCATGGCTGTGAACTGTTTACTTACTGAAGCAAGCTCAAAAAGAGTGGAGTTTTGTAAAGGCGTTTTATGTTCGTATTCTATAAAACCATGCGCCTTTTCATATTTAATTTTTCCTTTTTCTGCAATGAGTACTACACCACTATACTTATTCCTATTAACTAAATTTTGAATAGTGGCCTCTACTTTAGCATAATCAATTTTTTGACTAAATGCATTAATCTTTATTAAAAAAATAAAAGTAAAAATTAAACTAGATAACAGTAATTTTTTCATAACGAATAGTAATTAATGAAGAATATTTTTCATCTGAAAGATTATCAATTTAAGCTTTTTCATTGAATATATATTACATTTTTAGACATTCAATTTTAACAATTTAAAAAAATCTTTTTCATTTAATTCAACTACTTCTCCTGGTTGCATATTTTCAATTCCCATATCTTCAATAGATATTCTTATAAGTCGAATACAAGAATGTTTAACTGCAGCCACCATTTTGCGTACTTGATGAAACTTTCCTTCTGTTAAAGTAATCTCTAACCAAGAACTTTCAGCATTTTTATGAAGTGGCTTTTCTGTTTCAACAATATTAGGGGGAGCCTGTATGAGTTTAACTTTACATGGACTTGTTGTAAAAACTAATCCCTGCTTAGCACTAATTTCTATGCCTTTAGCTATTTGATGTATGGTGGCAGGTATTACTTTATTTTTCACTTGAACCAAATAGGTTCTATGATGTACTTGAGCACCCTGAAATAATAGTTTGGTAATTTTTTTATTAGTGGTAAGCAATAAAAGCCCTTCAGAATTTTTATCTAATCTACCTATTGCATGTATGCCTTCTGGGAATGAGAATTTTAAATCATGTAATAAATTTACTTTATGTGGACTCCAAAATTGAGAGACCATATTTACAGGTTTATACACTTTAAAATAACGATGAGTATGCATAAAAGCAAATTAGAATACCTCTCCTAAATTCATAAATATTCCTTTGGATCCCCCTTGACCAATTCCATAATCTATAGCAATATTGGTATTTGAATGCTTGCTTAATTTTATACGAATACCAGCCCCATACCCAGGCAAAATAGATTGCAATGGCTTGCCTTGTCTCTCTGAAAGTGTTTGCATATTGGCAAAAACAACCCCGCCAATAAAACCGTTTTCAGTTATTCCAAACCTATATTCAGTTTCTGCATATACTAATTTATCACCCCTGAATCTTCCTTGTATATAGCCCCTTCCGGTATTATTATAAGTATCTGCTGCCGTAGAGGGTAAGTCTAAATAGGGTTGCTTTCCAGCTAGTGTTAAAACATTGTAAGACCAAAATGCTAAAATGTTTTTGCTATCCTTTGGAAAAGAAAGGTATTTTCTGTAATCTAATATGAGTGTTTGCCAAGGCGCATCACTACCTAAAGAAGTTAAATTATCTCTATATACCAAATTGAAATAACTGCTATTAGCTATTGGATTTACCAAAGATTTTCTTGTATCATACAAAAGATTTAGTAAAAGACCCACCGAACTAGATTTTTTTGTAAATCCATATTCCTTAAATCCAATGAGGGGTTTAGACTGCGTTGTAGTATCTGTAATATTCCATCGATAGTCAATGTTTAAACCAGTTCCGATATAAAAATTAGGAGCTATTTTTTTTAATACAGATTGATATAATTTTAAATAAGAATAATCAAGTTCATCTACTAATTTTAAATTACTATTACTGCCTAATCCAAAATCTTTTTGTGGATACTTTAAATAAGCCCAATTAGTATTAATATTATATTCATTATTTTTTAACCACAAATTAGAAACTATTTGAGAAATGATTTGTTTATGCTGAGTATATTTTATTTCTGAGGAAATGATAGATCTGTTGTCGAGCTGACTTTTATACGGAAGTATAACACTTGCACTTACCGAACTTGCAAAACCAGTAGCTAAGCTATATTCAATACCTGGTACAAAAGTATAATGTAATTTATCGGTTTTAATTTCCTGACTTCGAATTTTATTTACATTAAAAACACGATATAGTCCATCTACAAAATCTACCATAGAATCTAATCCTGGTTGTTTATATAAACCTAAAGTAAAAATATTTCTTTTGTGCAAAGGCTTCTGAAAAGAGGAAGTATCTTGAGCCAGTAATGAAAAGGAAATTAAAAATAAAAAGACAACCAATAAAAAATTTACTTTCATAATTATTAATCTTCTATTGCATATTTAACAAAAGCAAATCTCTTCCCATCTTTAGACCAGGAGGGAACGTTAATGGTTCCTTGGCCTCCAAAGAAGGGCTCTGTTAAATCTTTAATAGAATTATCTTCAAGATTTATAAGTCTTAATTTTACTTGCTTTCCAAAGGGATGAGCTTGTTTTTGATCTTCCATATAACTTATTATTACAGCTTGTTTATTATTGGGATGAATATGTGCAAACCAATTAGAATAATTATCAAAAGTTATTTGCTCAGGATGAGAACCATCGGGAAGCATTCTCCATATTTGCATTTTGCCTGTTCTAAAGGAATTAAAATAAATATATTTTCCATCTGGACTAAATTCCGGACCATCATCTAATCCTTCTGTTTCTGTTAATCTTGTTTCTACCCCACCCTCACTACTCATCGCGTAAACATCATAATTGCCGTTTCGCTCAGCACAATACACAATGGTTTTACCATTGGGAGATACTCCATGCCAATAAGAAGGGGTATTGGCTGTTAATTGAATAGGCTTACCTCCTTTGCTATCCACTTTGAAAATAAAAGATGAATTGGGTTTAATAGCAGGTAAACTACTTGAAATAAATAAAGTTTTACCATCAAAAGAATAACCATGATCGTTATTGGCATTTTTAATATCTTGAATGGGAAGTGCTCCTAATTTTTCTCCCTTCAAACCAATTTTTTCAAGCACTCCCGAAGCATTAATTAATAAAAATTTTCCATCTCCAGACCAATTGGGTGCTTCAAAATGTCTTTTTTCACTTAAAATGAGTTCTGTTTTTCCTGTGGAGACTGTATACAAGTATAAAGAACTAATAATGGTTTTACCTTCTGGAATTTGAGCAAAAACTTGTATCGAAAAAAAGCAAGATGCAACAAGGTTTATAAATATTTTCATTATTTCAATTTTAACTATTCAATAAGTTCACTTTAATACTGATAAATATAAGTAATTTTGAATCAAGCCCACAATAAATAGTATGAATAGAAAAGAACAATTAAAATTCCTAGACTCTGAAACGCTATGGGATATTATTGTTATTGGGGGAGGTGCAACAGGTTTAGGTACCGCATTGGATGCAACTTTAAGAGGTTATAAAACATTACTTATAGAAGGACATGATTTTGCAAAGGGCACTTCAAGTAGATCTACCAAATTAGTACATGGTGGTGTTAGATATTTAGAACAAGGGAATATTAAATTAGTAAGAGAAGCCCTAAGAGAAAGAGGTTATTTATTAAAAAATGCTCCCCACTTAACATCTATACAAACATTTATTGTTCCTGTTTTTAGCTGGTGGGAAAAATTATTTTATGCCCTTGGTCTTAAATTTTATGATCTTCTCTCTGGGAAATTAACATTAGGACATACTAAAATACTTTCTAGAAAAGAAACCATTGCTCATTTACCTTCTATTAACACTCATAAATTGGTGGGAGGTATACTATATTATGATGGTCAATTTGATGACAGCTTATTAGCCATTGAGTTAGCTGCAACTGCCATAAAAAATGGTGCGACCGTACTTAATTACTGCAAGGCAGTTGGATTAACAAAAAACCAGATGAAAATTACTGGAGTAGAATGTATTGATACTCTATCTGAAAAAAAATATAAAATTCATGCAAAAGTAGTAGTGAATGCCACTGGGGTGTTTACCAATGAGATAGTTAAAATGGACAATCAATTAGAACATAATTTAGTAAGCCCCTCTCAAGGAATTCATATTGTCATTGATTCTACATTTTTTCCTGGCAAAAATGCCATGATGATACCTAAAACAGATGATGGCCGCGTTTTATTTGCAGTTCCATGGCAAGGAAAAGTAATTGTAGGAACTACAGATACACCCATTGAGCAAATTTCTTATGAACCCAAAGCTTTGGAAGAAGAAATTAATTTTATTATAAACCATATCAATAGATATAGTTCAACACCTATAAATAAATCCAATGTCAATGCTATATATGTGGGTTTGAGACCTTTGATAAAACAAAAGAGAAAAGGAAATACTGCACTTATTTCTCGTGAACACCATTTAAGTGTATCTTCTAGTGGTCTCATTACAATTACTGGTGGTAAATGGACTACCTATAGGAAAATGGCTGCAGATGCTGTTGACAATGCCGCTTTCATAGCTAAATTACAAAAAGTAAAATGTATCACACATAAAACATCTATTGGTGATGATCGTGAAAAATATAATCGAATTGAAGCCATCCTACAAAAAGACCCTTCTTTAAAAGAATTCATCCATCCCCATTATCCATATACCAAAGCTAATATTGTATATGCTGTAGAATATGAAATGGCTATGGGTATTGAAGATATTTTAGCAAGAAGAATTAGATTACTTTTTTTGGATGCCAAAGTTGCCATAGAAATAGCGCCCATAGTGGCAAACATAATGGCAACTTATTTACATAAAGATAAAAATTGGGAAGCTAAAGAAATTATAAACTTCTCACAATTAGCAAAACAATATTTACTCTAAAAATGAATCATATGTTTAAGTTTATTAAATTATTATTTGGACCTTCTATTAATTTTAAAGATTTAATGAATAAAGGAGCTTATATAATAGATGTAAGAAACCCTTCAGAATTTGATAACGGTCATATAAAACATTCAAAAAATATTCCTTTGAATTTGATTCAAAGAGAGGTTGGATCAATTAAAAAAATGAATAAACCTATTATAACAGTATGTCAAAGTGGAGTCAGGAGTAATATGGCTAAAAAAATATTAAAAAATGAAGGTATAGAAGTATACAATGGAGGTTCTTGGTTTAAATTAAATTCAAAAATCAGATAATAGAGATGGAATGAAAAAGTTAAATATTAAAACTATAGACGATTATATAAATGCTCAGCCTTTTGAAAAAAGATCCACACTTGAAAAATTTAGAAAAGTAATACAAAAGGCTGCCCCAGCATCGACTGAAATTATTAGCTATGGAATGCCCGCTTTTAAACAAAAAGGTGTTTTAGTTTACTTTGCAGCTTTTAAGAATCATTATGGTTTCTTTCCTACTGCTAGTCCCATCATAGCTTTCAAAAAAGAATTATTAGCTTATACCACATCAAAAGGATCTATTCATTTCCCAATGAATAAGCCTATTCCAGTGAAACTTATTCAAAATATTGTTAGGTATAGAGTATCACAAGACGAAGAAAAATTTTTAAAGAAAAAATAAATTATACTTCTACAGCTTTATTCATAAAGTGTACAAGTGGTGTTAATGTTTCAAAATGAGTTATTACTTTTTTTACTATATGCTTATTCAAAACTTCATTATCAGAAATTTTCATTGAGACAACAAAACTTTTTAGCTTTAAAAATTCAATGGCAGGGTTATCGATTTCATAGCCTTTAGGAGGTCTGGATAATTTCTCAGTATTAGTAA
>CAZWTV010000032.1:0-18209 GCA_964637225.1 uncultured Sediminibacterium sp. | reverse complement strand
TATTAGTTCCTACCCCCATGATACCCCTCAGACCACCTGTCCCAAATTCTAAATTTTTATAAAAACTATCAGCCAATTCATCTCCCGGTTTTGATTGTAAGGAGATAATTGCATTTTTTGTTTCCTGGTCGTAATTGCCAGATAACCATTGTTCTACTTTTTGTTCAATTGTGAATCCCATCATACACTAATTATAAAGCAATTTTAAGCAATAATTACTAGTTATCCAATTTACTAGGCATTTTATATTTTAGCTTTAAAAATGGGCTAAATTTGTATTAGTTTTGAGCTTTCAATTACCATTATGGCTATTATTGATCAACTACTTTTCATACTAGTAAGCACTACTGCTATCTCACTTTTTTTTAAGCAATTATTAAAAATTAGAAGGAATATTTTAATAGGAAAAAATAATTTCCCAAATGACCATAAAACAGAAAGATGGAAGAATGTTTTTTTATTAGCCTTAGGGCAAAAGAAAATGTTTAAAAAACCTATTGCCGCTCTTTTGCATCTCATAGTTTATTTAGGATTTATCATTATTAATATTGAGCTGCTAGAAATAATGTTGGATGGAATACTAGGCACACATAGAATATTTGAAACTAATTTTGAAAAATGGAATATTCTTTTCCTATATAATTTTATCATAAATAGTTTTGAAATATTAGCCGTTTTAGTAATAATAGCATGTATCTTTTTTTTAATAAGAAGAAATTTATTACCATTAAAAAGATTTACAAGCAATGATTTAACTGGATGGCCCAAAAGAGACGCTCATTTTATATTATTGGCTGAAATTATTTTAATGAGCTTGTTTTTACTTATGAATGCAGCTGATATTGAAAGACATTTTATTATTTCATCTTTTCTTCAGCCTTTATTCAGTAGCATGAATAGTACCAGTCTAGTTATCATAGAACATACCGCCTGGTGGCTTCATATTCTAGGTATTTATATTTTTATGAACTATCTACCCTATTCCAAACACTTGCATATTATTGTTGCTTTTCCCAATACTTATTATGCTCCCCTTACGCCCAAGGGTATGATGCACAACATGCCTGAAGTACAAAAAGAAGTGTTGTATGCAATGCAACCAGAACTAGCTCCTGTTGATGCTCCCACCCCTTCTAATTTTGGCGCTAAAGATGTAATGGAATTAAGCTCAAAAAACTTAATGGATGCCTACAGCTGTACTGAGTGTGGAAGATGTACTGCTGCTTGTCCAGCCAATCTCACAGGAAAATTATTGAGCCCCCGTAAAATAATGATGGCCACTAGAGATAGACTTGAAGAAGTAGGTAAAAATATAGATATTCATAAAACCTTTGTGCCTGATAATAAAACTTTATTACATCAGTATATTACTGTTGAAGAATTAAGAGCATGTACTACTTGTAATGCCTGCGTTGAAGAGTGCCCTGTGAGTATTTCTCCTTTAGATATAATCATTGAATTAAGAAGATCTCTAGTAATGGAACAAAGTAATGCTCCTCAAGAATGGAATAGCATGTTTAGTAATATTGAAAATAATTTTGCACCTTGGAAATTTGCACCAGACCAAAGAGACGCTTGGGCAAATCAAGCATAAAAGAAAATTTATGAAAGTAAATACAATGGCAGAAATGATGGCAAGTGGGCAAACTCCTGAAGTTTTATTTTGGGTGGGTTGTGCAGGAAGTTTTGATTTACGCTCCCAAAAAATTACGAAAGCCTTTGCTACCATTTTAGATAAAGCAGCTGTAAGCTATGCCATTCTAGGCAAAGAAGAAGCATGCACAGGAGATCCAGCTAGAAGGGCTGGTAATGAATTCATGTTTCAAATGATGGCTTATCAAAACATACAAACTTTAAACGGATACGCCATTAAAAAAATAGTAACTACCTGCCCACATTGTTTTAATATTTTGAAAAATGAATATCCAATTTTAGGAGGAAATTATGAAGTCATTCATCACACACAATTTTTACAAGAATTAATAGAACAGGGTAAAATTAAATTTACCGATAGCAATGAGTGGAAAGGAAAATCAATAACCTATCATGATAGCTGTTATTTAGGAAGAGCTAATGAAATTTATGAAGCCCCCAGAAAAGTTTTAGAAAGTCTTGATATGGAATTAAAAGAAATGAAAAGATGTAAATCGAATGGACTATGTTGTGGAGCTGGTGGTGCGCAAATGTTTAAGGAAGAAGAAAAAGGTACTAAAAGAGTGAATATGGAAAGAGCCAAGGAAGCTATAGCCACAGAAAGTCAATTTGTAGCAAGCGCTTGCCCTTTTTGTAATACCATGTTAACAGATGGTATCAAAAATAGAGAGGAGGAAGTGCATACTGAGGTACTAGATATAGCTGAAATTATTGTCAAAGCCATGGTTTAATAATAAATTTTAAAAATGACTGTAGATTTAAAAAAGATATTACCAGAGGAGTTTCATCCATTATCAAAAACTTGGATTTATCAAAGCAATAGAACTTTATCAATGCCTGAACTATTTCAGACAGAAGAATTACTTGAAGCTTTTACTAATAGTTGGACTAGCCATGGCAAGCCAGTGAAAGGCTTTGCCACAATTTTATATGGGCAGTTTATTGTTATTATGGCTGATGAATCTCAAACTGTTGTGGGCGGTTGTAGTACAGATAGCTCAGTTCATATCATAAAACAAATAGAAACAATGCATAAAGTACAAATGTTTAATAGAGAACTATTAGCATTTTGGATTAAAGATAAAGTACAAAGTATTCCCATGGCACAAGTGGCTTATGCTTTAGAAAATGGTATATTGAATAAAGATACTTTGTACTTTAATAATTTAGTTAGTAATAAAGCTGCAATGGAAAAAGACTGGCTTCAGCCCATTTCAGAAAGTTGGTTAGCCAAAAAATATAAAATTGGTTCAACTGCATGCTAAAATAAATTGTTTTTAATTATATACTCATTTTCTATTTTTCAAAAAAGAAATAACAGCAAGGATTTGTATCATTAAACCTACTAAGAGAAGTAAAACTTGAAAATAAAAGTATTGTTGTAAACCTAATACTTTTAAAAAAACACCAGTTAATATAAAAGCCATGCCTAATAAAAATTTAGTCAATGCGCTTAATTTGTTGAAGGAGAAATTCATAATATTTAATTTTAAAAAATTATTTAATAGTACCACTACATTTTCCAACTGCATAAGCGACATAGCTTATAGCACATGGATTAAAGGTACAAGCAAAATCGCAGAGCCAATCGCTTTCACATGCATTTTTAGCCTCTTGATAGTAAGTATTAAACTGTGCACTTGAACATTTCCACACAGCATTAGATTTTATATTTTTATTATTTTGCAAAATAAAAGAGCCTCTACTATTTTCTAAGGACATAATAGGATTAGCTATAATTTTATCATTCTCAAAATAATCATTAGCAAATTCCCTTCCATTGGGTTCTTTAAAAATGACTCTTCCTACTCTTTTTTGCTGAAAACCAATTTTTTCTCTAATAACAGATAAATTGGTTTTTGTTTCTGAATCTTCCACATAAAATAAATCTCTTGAAGTACTATCCCTACCCTCTAAAACAATATGAATTCCATTTAAAGAACTAAACCCTTTAAATTTTACTTTATAGAATACTGCATGTGTAAAATTAATCCCACTTTGTATTATTTCAGGCGAGTACAATAAATTCTTAACTTGAGCATCTTCCATAGTAACTAATTTGTAATTTTCTACTTCTGGCAAATGATTGTTAATACTTTTAATGTTAAAATTATTGTCTGGAATTTTAGGAATTACAATATCTCTTTGACAAGCCTGTAATAAAAATAAAAATCCTAAAATGAAAGAAATACCTACTTTATTGTTTTTAAATTTTTTCATGTTTTAATATTTTGATCATGAAAATATTAAATTGAAAAAATCAATATCTGCGTATTTATACGCAAAAAAGCCCTCTGAAATTCAGAAGGCTTTTTACTTATTTTATATAATTTTTAGTGAATCACTGCATTAAGCGCTTTTACTAAATCGTCTCCTCTTAAATCTCTTCCAATAACAACACCATTAGGATCAATTAAAAAACTAGCTGGAATACTTTGAATACCAAATTGAACAGCTACTTCGTTATTCCAGAATTTTAAATCACTAACATGAGACCAGGATAATCCATCCTTCTTAATGGCTTCTAGCCACTTTGCCTTATCTTGATCTAAGGATACACCTAACACAGTAAAATTTTTACTTTTAAAAGTATTATATGTCTTTACTACATTCGGATTTTCTGCGCGACAAGGACCACACCAACTAGCCCAAAAATCGACTAAAACATATTTTCCTCTTAAAGAGGATAATTTCAAAGGCTTTCCATTAACATCATTTTGAGTAAAATCGGGTAACACTGTTCCAATTTTTCCTAAATTGACTGTTTGTAAAGTTTTTTCAATGACTTGTGCAAAAGCTCCTTTTTTAGCTTCTCCATCTAAGGCTGCATAATAATTGCCAAGGTTTTCTTTAACTGAAGGAAATATATTAGCCATTTGAAATAAGAAAAAAGTAGTAACTGGAGATTGATTATTCACTTTACTTATACTCATATATTCAGAAAGAATTGCATTAGATGTTAATACCGCTTGTTTATTGAGTGAGTCTTTTTTAGAAAGATCTTTTTCCGATTGTACTGCATTTAAATTACCAAAATAAGAAGACATCATGGGATCTATTTTTTTCATATAGGTTTGGTAAATATCCTGACTAGAAGAACCACTATACTTAATTTCTTTAGGAGCATTTACATCTCCTTCCATAGTAAGATTATCATTGCTAATAAATAATGGAATTTGTGTTTTAATGCCTTTAAATGAAACAACATAAATTCCAACATTGTCAAGTGTAGCTTTTAATTGAAACTTACCAGCATTGACTGTAGCTGTGGCGACTTCTTTATTAGCCATACCATCTAATAAAGTAACTGCTGTTTGGTCTGGGACATTTTTTATATTCCCATTTAGTAGTAAAGACTGCGCCTTTAACCCCACAGAGGTGCAAACTAGCATTCCTAACCACACTATTTTCTTCATTCTTGTACTCATATTATTCTATTAAAATATTTAATGTATGTATTTGAATTACCAAATATATGAATTTAAATTTAGGCTTTATGCCTTTGCTGCAAAACCTTAACCACATCTGATAGTTGATACCCCTTAGATTGTAAAAGAATCAAGTAGTGAAATAATAAATCGGCCGACTCCTCCAAGAATAATTGCTCATTGTTATCCTTGGCCTCAATGACTAATTCTACCGCTTCTTCCCCCACTTTCTGGGCTATTTTATTAATTCCCTTTGCAAATAAACCAGCTACATAAGAACCTGAAGTGGCAGAATTTTTTCTATTTGCTATAATATTTTCTAATTCATCTAAAAAAGTATTACTACTATTATTAAGTTCACCCCAGCAAGTATCTGAACCAGTATGACAAACTGGCCCCACAGGATTTGCTTGAATTAATAAACTATCTTGATCACAATCTAAAGACATACTTATATAATTCAAGAAATTTCCACTTTCCTCTCCCTTGGTCCATAATCTATTTTTAGAACGGCTATAGAAACAAACCTTGCCAGAGGCAAGTGTTGCATTTACCGCTTCTTGATTCATAAATCCCAACATTAAAACAATTTTAGTTTTAGCATCTTGAATGATGGCTGGAACAAGACCATCTGCATATTTTGTAAAATTGATATTCATAGTGAATAGTATTATTTATTATTTTGGTTCATTAAATTCTTATCGCAATTCCTTTTTGATTTAAATATTTTTTTACACTAGGTATTGTTAATTCTTTATAATGAAATATACTTGCTGCCAATGCTGCATCTGCTTTTCCTGTAGTAAATACTTCAAAAAAATCATTTTCAACGCCTGCGCCACCAGATGCAATAATGGGAACTGGTAAATTTGAAGACAATTCAGCAGTAATATCTAAAGCAAAGCCTTGTTTGGTGCCGTCATGATTCATTGATGTTAATAAAATTTCTCCCACACCTAAATCTACTGCTTGCTTAGCCCAGTCAAGTGTTAAAGTAGGAGTCTTTTCTCTTCCTCCTTTCAAATATACATACCAATGACCATCTTCTTCTAATTTTGTATCAATAGCCAAAACGACACACTGAGTTCCAAAATTTTTTGCAAAGCTACTTATAATCGAGGGATTTTGAAATGCTGCTGTATTGACTGAAATTTTATCGGCACCATTTTGCAATAACATATAAACATCATCTATCGTTTGAATACCTCCACCCACTGTAAATGGAATATTTATTTTATGTGCAATTTTATTCACGAGTGTGCTTAGGGTTTTTCTTTTTTCAACAGTGGCTGTGATATCTAAAAACACCAATTCATCGGCCCCTTGCTGTGCATAAAGTGCGGCTAATTCAATAGGATCCCCCGCATCTTTTAAATGCTCAAAGTGTACTCCTTTTACAGTACGTCCCTCTTTGATATCTAAACAAGGTATAATACGTTTTGTTAACATTATTGTAAATTAAATTGTGCTAATGCTTTAAGTGTAATTTTATTTTCATATATCGCTTTTCCAACAATAGCACTACTACAACCCATTTGCGCTAGTTGCTGCAAGTCTTCTATGGAACTAACCCCACCACTAGCGATAAGTTGCAAAGTGGGAAATTGTTTAATAATTTTTTGATACAATTGAGTAGAGGGCCCTTCAAGCTTTCCATCTTTTTGAATATCGGTACAAAATATTTGCTGAATACCTTTATCAAGATAAGATTGTATAAAGTCAAAAACCGAAATATCTGTTTTTTCTAACCAACCTCCAATCGCTATTTTTTCATTCAATACATCGGCGCCTAGTAAAAAAACTTCTGGTCCGAATTGATCTATCCACTCTTGGAATAACAATTCATTTTTTACTGCCAAACTTCCAATAGTGGCATAGGTGGCTCCGATATTAAAAACTGTTTTTAAAGTAGAGGTAGTTTTAATACCCCCTCCAAAATCGATTTTGAGATGGGTATGTAGCGCTATTTTTTCTAAAACCTTCCAGTTCATTACCTGTCCTGATTTCGCTCCATCTAAATCTACCAAATGTAAGCGCATTAGTCCAATACCTTCAAAACTTTTCGCAACTTCTAAGGGGTCTTCATTGTATACCTTTTTTTGTAAATAATTACCCTCAGTAAGACGAACACATTTACCTTCTATAATATCTATGGCAGGAATAATTTGCATTAATTTTTTTTAAAGGGATAAAAAATTTTGTATAAGTTGCTCACCCACCTTTGCCGATTTTTCAGGATGAAACTGCACTCCATAAAAATTATTTTTTTGTAAAGCGCTACTGTATTCTTCAATATAATGAGTAGTGGCAATAGTATGTTTCCCTTTTGAGGCAAAATAACCATGTACGAAATAAGCAAAACTATTTTCTTCAATATTATGAAACAAGGGCCCCTTCAAATTAGAAATAGTATTCCAACCAATTTGAGGAATTTTAATAGTATCCTCTTTAGTTTCAAATGCTATTACATTTTCTTCAAAAATACCTAAACAAGGTGTATTGTTTTCAGTTGAATGAGTACACATTAGTTGCATACCTAAGCAAATACCTAAGACTGGTTGTTTTAAATTTTTTATTAGGGTATCTAAATTTCTTTGCTTTAAATATTGCATGGCTGAACTTGCTTCACCTACCCCTGGAAATATTACTTTATCTGCTGTTTGAATCTCTTGGATATGATCTGTAACCATTGCAGACATTCCCAAACGCTCCAATGCATAAAGCACCGACTGAATATTACCTGCATTATATTGAATAATAACAATTTTCATAGAATGATGCTTAATGTCCTAATACATTTTTTAAAAAAGTGCTGGTATTTGAATCTATATCACCGCCTTTAGACAAAATTTGTATATAGGCAGACCCAATAATAGCTCCTTCAGTAAATGCAGTAACAGTATCAAAAGAAGCTTTATCTTTTATGCCAAAACCAACCAGGATGGGATTTTTTAGTTGCATGGCTTGTAATTTTTTTAAATAATGAGCTACCCCATTAAAATCTTTATCTTTACCTGTAGTAGCAGATGAACTTACTGCATATAAAAATCCGGTACTGAGTTGATCTAATTTTTTTACTCTTAACTCGGGCGTTTCAGGTGTGACTAAAAAAATAAAGTCTAAATTATTTTCAGCAATAATTCTTCCGTAAGACTGTTCAAATTCAAATAAAGGTAAATCAGGCAAAATGAGCCCGTCAATGCCTACTTCTTTTGCTTTTTTACAAAAAGCTTCAAAACCATACTGCAAAATAGGATTCATATAACCCATCAATACGACAGGAATGGATATTGAACTTCGCATATTTTTAATTTGCTCAAATAAAAAAGCAATATTCATACCATTTTCTAAAGCCTTAAGACTACTTTGTTGAATTACTTCTCCATCTGCCAAGGGATCACTATAAGGCATACCTAATTCAATAATGTCTGCTCCGTTTTTTTGTAAACTTTCCATTACTTTCATTGTACTATCTAGCGTGGGATATCCTGCAGTGCAATACACATTTAAAATACGTTTTGATTTTTCTTTAAATACCAATCCTATTCTTGACATATTGTTATTTTATACATTATAAATATTGCATGTAGGTCGCTAAATCTTTATCTCCTCTTCCACTTAAACAAACGACTACTACATCCGAGCTTTTTAAATTCAATTTGGGTAATACAGAAAAAGCATGAGCGGTTTCTAATGCTGGAATGATACCTTCAATTTTTGAAAGATGAAAGGCCGACTTTAAAGCTTCTTCATCGGTTGCACTTAAAAAAATACCTCTTTTGCTTTCATATAAATAAGCATGTAAAGGTCCTATACCCGGATAATCTAGGCCTGCTGAAATACTGTGCGGTTCTACCACTTGCCCATCGTTGGTTTGCATGACAATACTCTTACTTCCATGCAAAATACCAGGTGTACCTAACTGAGTAGTAGCAGCACTTAAACCTGAATGAACGCCATGTCCTGCTGCTTCCACTGCAACAATTTGCACATAGGGCTCATTTAAAAAATGATAAAAAGCGCCTGCTGCATTACTACCACCCCCTACACAAGCCACCACATGTGTAGGCAAAGAGGATCCAGTTTTTTCTTTTATTTGTTTTTTAATTTCCTCACTAATGACACTTTGAAAACGAGCAACCATATCTGGATATGGATGAGGTCCCACGACACTTCCAATAATGTAATGGGTTTCATTAGGCTCGTTAATCCAAGCTCTTATAGCTTCATTAGTAGCATCTTTTAAAGTTTTACTTCCACTTGTAGCAGGTATCACTTTTGCTCCTAACATTTTCATACGAGCCACATTGGGAGCTTGCCTATCAATATCTTTTTCTCCCATATAAACCACACATTCCATGCCTTTCAATGCACAAACTGTTGCCGTGGCCACACCATGCTGCCCAGCTCCTGTCTCAGCAATAATTTTTTTCTTACCTAATCTTTGTGCTAATAAAATTTGGCCAATGGTATTATTAATTTTATGTGCCCCGGTATGACATAGGTCCTCTCTTTTTAAATAAATGGTAGCACCTACTTCTTTACTTAAACGCTCCGCTAAAAAAAGTGGTGTAGGCCTTCCTACATAATCTTTTAACAATTGTTGAAATTCTAATTGAAAACTTTCATCTTGCATAATGGACAAGTATTTTGTTTTCAAAGTTTCAACATTACCAAATAACATCTCAGGAATATAAGCTCCTCCAAAATTACCGTAGTAACCTTCTTCAGTAGGGTTTTGATAATTCTTATTTACATCAAATAAAGGCATTTATAAAAGTTTTAATTAATTCAATATTTTTATTTCCAGGATTGATTTCAAATTTACTATTTAAATCTAAGGCCATTAAATCATTACCCACCGCAGATGCTTTCAATACTTGAATACCTTGAACATCGTTTATTCCAATACCACCACTTAGAAAAAAAGGTTTATTAAAACGTATTTTTTTAATAATTTCCCAATTAAAATGTTGGCCTGTTCCCCCATATAAAACACTATCTGTATCTAATAAAAAATAACTAGCCACTTTCTCATAAAGAGCAAAATTAGGTAAGTCCTGTGCTATTCTAAATACTTTTATTACGGGAAAATGAGCTTGAATACTAGCACAATAACTAGCTTCTTCATCTCCATGTAACTGAATTAAATCTAGTCCAGCGCTTTTTGCAATTTCAAGTACTTTAGTTAAGGGTTCATTAACAAAAACACCCACTTTTTTTGCATGAGTAGGTTGAAAAGCTGCTATGTCTTCTACACTTAAATAAGACAAGGCATATCTTTTTGAGCTTGGATAAAAAATAAATCCAATAAAATCTATCGATAAAGCATCCAAAGCTTCTGCCTGATCTAAATTAGTAATACCACAAACTTTGAACTGCATTTATTTATTTTTTATGGCTTTTGTAAATAATTCAAACTCCAAAGCAGGATCTTCTTGTTTCATAAAATATTCTCCCATTAAAAATCCATCAAAACCTTGTTGCTTTAATAACTGATATGTTTCTATGCTATAAATACCACTTTCCGCAATACTCAATTTTCCCTGAGGAAGTTTATTTTTTAAGGCAAGTGAATGCTGAATATTCACTTCAAAAGATTTTAAACTTCTATTATTAATTCCAACAAAATCAATTTCATCACAAATATGATGTAATTCAGATTCGTCATGTAATTCCAATAAGACCTCTAATCCAAGTGCTTTTGCCTTAGCAGCTAATTTTTGCGTTTGTATTTCGGATAAACAAGAGGCTATTAATAAAATGACAGAAGCCCCAAAAGCTTTAGACTCCACTATTTGAAATTCATCAATAATAAATTCTTTTCTTAAAACTGGAATTTCATTTGTAATAGCAATTGACAAATCATTTAAGCTGCCGCCAAAAAATTCGGTATCGGTTAATACCGATATACCTGCAGCACCAAAAGCTTGATAAGCAGCTGTCACCTCCTTAACAGAAGCCTTATTATTAATGATTCCTTTTGAAGGCGACTTTCTTTTAAATTCTGCTATAATACCTGTGGTATTGGGTTTTAATAAATTTGCTTTTAATGAATAGGTTGGCTTTGCAAATAATGGCATTGCTTCCAATGAAGAAAAAGTGATCTGATTTTTTCTCTCAGCAATTTCTTTTAATTTATGAGCTACAATGGTAGCAAGTATATTTGGACTCTCAATTTTACTGGGCATGACACTCTAATTTTGTAAGCTTATTAATTTTTCCAAACATCTATTTGCCGCGCCCGATTCTAAACTTGTAACCGCAGCTTGAAAGGCTAAATCATAAGTTGCATACTTACCTGTTACAAATAATGCCATGGCCGCATTTGATAAGACTACTGCATTTTGGGACCAAGATCCCTTTCCTTGAATTATTTTTTTAAATATTGCAGCTGCTTCTTCCACAGTTTTACCCCCTCGTAATTCTTCACTAAACACTTTTTTCTTACCTAACTGATAAGGGGTCATAATGGTTTCACCTTTATTATTAATGACTTTGGTATCGGTGGTCAAAGCAATTTCATCATAACCGTCTAAACTGTGAATGAGCGTAAAATCCTTACCTGTAGATTGTAACAAGTAATTATAAATTCTAGCCATTTCTAAATTATAAACACCAATTAATTGAAATTTTGGTTGTGCAGGGTTAACAATGGGTCCCAACATGTTAAAAAAAGTTCGTACTCCCATATTTCTTCGAATAGGACCCACAGTTTTTAATGCAGGATGAAATAAAGGTGCATGTAAAAAACAAATACCCGCCTCTTTTACTTCTTGAGACAATACCGCTTCATCATTTTTAAAAACATACCCTAATTGCTCCATTACATTAGAGGCACCACTAATACTTGAAGCACCATAATTTCCGTGCTTTACCACTTTTTGAGAGGCACCTGCCACAATAAAACAAGCCAATGTGGATATGTTAAATGTATCTTTTCCATCTCCACCCGTTCCGACAATGTCTATGGCGTCGTCCACACCTAAATTTACTTTAACTGCTAATGAAAGAAGTGCCTCTCTAAAACCCATCAACTCCTCAATGGTAATACTGCGCATTAAATACACGGTAACAAATGAAGTGATTTCATGCTCATTATATTTTCCTTGAGAAATGTCTATAAGCACTTCCTTCGCCTGTGCTTGAGTTAAAGTTTTATGTTCAAATAAATATTGTAATAATTTTTTCATACTTAAGATTTTAACCAATTCTTTATAATAGTAGGCCCCAATGGTGTTAAAACACTTTCTGGATGATATTGTACAGCTTTTACATCATACTTTGTATGTTCTAAAGACATAATATACCCATTGTCGTCCTTAGAAGTAATCACTAATTCTGCTGGTAAATTCTTTTCATTCACCACCCAGCTATGGTAGCGTCCCACTTGGAATGAAGAGGGTAAATCCTCGAATAAAGAAGAGGGCATGGTAATATGAACATCAGTTGCTACTCCATGGTACACCTGACTTAAATTTGTTAAAGTACCTCCAAAATTTTCTGCAATGGCTTGTTGACCTAAACAAACTCCCAATATTGATTTGGTCGTCGCATATTCTTTAAGAAGAGGTAATAACAAACCAGACTCAGAAGGCACTCCTGGCCCTGGTGATAATAATATTTTATCGAAAGCTTTGATAGCCTCTAGCGAAATCTCATTATTCCTGTGTACTTCCAAAGAAGCTGATGGCGCCAATTCTCTTATCAATTGAACTAAATTGTATGTAAAGGAATCGTAATTATCAAAAACTAATATTTTCATTTTCACTTATTTCGGTGTATAGATTTTTTATTTCTTTTAAGAGATACTAAGCTTGAATTTTCCCTGCCAAAACAATAGCAGATTTTAAAGCATTTAATTTATTATTAACCTCTTGCAATTCATTTTCTGGTATGCTGGCAGCTACCACACCTGCCCCCGCCTGATACGTAAGTGTATTTTGCTTACTTAATAAACTACGAATCATGATAGCCTGATTACAATTGCCATTAAAACCTATAAAACCAATACATCCACCATAAAAAGACCTCTTAGTGGGTTCAATGGCATCGATTAATTGCATGGCTTTAAATTTGGGCGCGCCACTTAATGTCCCTGCAGGAAAAGTATTAGCCACTAACTGTAAGGTATTGGCGTCTTTTGATAAAGTACCTTCTACTTCACTCACTAAATGTATCACATGACTATAATAATGCACTTGACGGTATTGCTTCACCTTAACATCTGTACAAATCCTACTTAAATCATTTCTCGCTAAATCCACCAACATCACATGTTCCGCATTTTCTTTAGGATCCTCTAATAATGCTTGAGTCATTGCTGTGTCTATGGCTTCATCACCTGTTCTTTTAAAAGTACCTGCAATAGGATGTACAATAGCTTTTCCATTGTTTATAATAATTTGCGCTTCGGGAGAAGAGCCCATTAATTTATAATCTCCATAATCGAAGAAAAATAAATAAGGAGAGGGGTTAATATTTCTTAAAGTACGATAAACATTAAATTCATCTCCAAGAAAGCTTTGTTGAAACCTTCTACTTAAAACTATTTGAAAAACATCTCCACGTAAACAATGTTGAATTCCTTTTTGCACCATCTCTTTATATTGCTCGTCAGTAAGATTGGAAATTTCCTCCCCTTTCACAAAAAATGGATACTGAGGAAGGTCTTTACTTTTGATATAAGATACCAATGCATTAAAATCGGAGGGAATACCCTCTATTTTATTTTCACATATAAATATCTCATCTTTAAAATGATTAAATGCAATCACATACTGATATAGTCTATATCGCATTAAAGGTATTTCAGGAGTGCCTGCTTTAAATTCAATAGTATCAAAAAAAGGAATAGCATCATAAGTAGTATAGCCATATAAGCCTTGTGCAAAGGCAGCTTCTTTTATTTCAGCACCTTTCATTTCATAATGTTGCATATAAGCCCATATTCTTTCAGGGGTCGTGTGCACATTTTTTATAGTTTCTTTTTCTGGTTCTTGGTTAGGATATTTGTATTCTATTTCATTCAAAGAAGAAATTTCAATTCCACCAATAGCATTTACCCCAATAAAAGAAAAACTATTTTCTGCAGCATGAGAGTCGGTACTTTCTAATAAAATAGTATCTCTATATCTATCTCTCAAACGCAGGTAAATACCAACGGGAGTAAATGTGTCTGCCAACATTTTAGTAACAGTAGTTTCAATAATCAATTTTTGCATAATGCTTCATTCATTCGTTAAAAAAATAAACCCCAACATTGCTGTTAGGGTTTAAGTATATTTTGACAATATAGTCATGACATTACATTACCCTAACGGATTCTGTATGCCACCACCATATGTTATTTGTTTGTTTCATTCTTCTACAAAAGTAAGACAACCAATTTTTCCTACCAAAAAAAATCTATAAAACTCCCTTGGTACTAGGCAACTGAAGGCTATGGGGGTCTCTATGAATAGCCATTTTTACTGCTTTGGCAAAGGCTTTAAAAATGGCTTCAATTTTATGATGCTCGTTTTCCCCTTGACAGCTAATATTTAAGTTACATTTTGCAGCATCGCTGAAAGACTTAAAAAAGTGAAAAAACATTTCTGTAGGCATTTCTCCTACTTTTTCTCGATTAAATTTAGCATCCCATACAATCCAATTACGACCGCCAAAATCTATTAAAACCTTGGCTTCTGCCTCATCCATGGGTAAGGCAAATCCATATCGCTGCATACCTATTTTATCTTTCAAACCTATGGCAAAAGCTTCCCCTAAACAAATACCAACATCTTCAATAGTGTGGTGCTCATCAATATGTAAATCGCCCTCACAATGCACTGCAAGATCGATAGAACCGTGTCTTGCAATTTGCTCTAACATGTGATCAAAAAAACCTATGCCAGTTTGAATGTTTGCTTTTCCTGAACCATCTAAGTTTAAGGAAATTGTAATTTTTGTCTCTTTGGTATTACGCTCATGATCTACTTTTCGTAAGCCTAACTTCAAAAAAGAATAAATAGAAGACCAAGAGTCGGTTTCAAAGGCAATGGTATCTTTAAAATCTTTTTCTTGCAATTCACTTAGCTTGTGATTTCCCGATTTTAAATAAATGGCTTTACATCCCATATTTTTTGCAAGCGCTATATCCGACCAACGATCACCAATGACAAAAGAATTTTGAATATCAAATGCATTACTATTTAATAAATGTTTTACAAGGCCTATACCAGGTTTACGCGTAGGTAATTTTTCTTTTTCAAAACTTTTATCAATATGAATTTCATCAAAAACAAAACCTTCTTTTTTCAAAGTATCAAGCATTAAATTTTGAAAAGGTTCAAACTGCTCTAATGGATAACTACTAGTACCCAAACCATCTTGGTTGGTAACCATTACTTTATAATAACCCAATTCTGTGGCAATTTTGTGCAAGTTGGTAATAGCACCTTTTACAAATCTAGTTTTATCAATGCTATCAATTTGATAATCCAAGGAAGGCTCTTCCAAAATAACACCATCTCTGTCTATGAATAAAATAGGTCTCATATAAATTTACTTCTTTACCGGCTTATTTTTAGCTAAGGCTGCTTTTACCTGACTTACCGTAACAGGGCCCGCTTTATTAGACCAATTACTTCTAATATAAGTAAGAACATCTGCTATGGCATCTTCTTTTAAATCGGGATTGGCGGTCATTGCATTGTTGTAATACATGCCATCTAAAGCCACTCTTTCATCATATCCATTTTTAATAATTCTAACAAGTCTTCCTATGTCTTTTCCATTCACATTAGTGGCTCCATCCAAAGGGGGATTCATATTAGGCACGCCCCCACCATCGGCTTGATGACAAACCAAACATCTAGTTTCGAATATTTTTTTTCCATTTAATTTATTCTGAGCGTTTAAGTGTATAGAAAATGCTAGAAAAATTATAAATAGACTTAGCTTCAAAAAATTTTTATGGGATGTATAAAGCATAAGTAATAAGACTTTAAATTTTAAAAAAATGAATCAATTATTTATTATAACTAATTTTAAAGATAGCCCCCTTAGTATCATCGCTCACATAAATAGAACCATCAGGGCCTTGTGCTAAGCCACAGGGTCTGGCTTTTGCCTTACTTGGATTGGTAACTTTTGCTCCGTTTTCTGTGCCAGCAAAACCATTAGCAAAAATTTCCCATTCACCTGTAGCTTTTCCATTCTTAAATGGTATAAATGCTACAAAAAATCCTTCTTGAGGAAGTGGGGCTCTATTCCAAGATCCGTGGAAACTAATAAAAGCTCCATTTTTATATTTTTCAGGAAATTGATTTCCAGTATAAAATAATACGGCCATTGGTGCCATATGGGCTGGAAATGCAACCACTGGATCTTTAAATTCATTGGAACCTTCTTTTTTTCCATCTCCTCCATATTCAGGAGAAACTATTTTTTTATGTTGCGCAGGATCATAATAAATATATGGCCATCCTGCATTGTCTCCTTCATTGATTGCATAAAAAGTCTCAGCAGGCAATTCTGCATTTTGTGCGTCTGTATAAAGATTAGGGTAAAAACTATTTAATTGATCACGACCATGTTGAGATACATATAATTGATTGGTTTCAGTATTCCAATCCAAACCAACTACATTACGAAGACCCGTGGCGTAGCGTTGACCATCTTTATAGGTTTGATTTTCTTTTGTAGCATCAAATTTCCATATTCCACCTGCAGAATCTAAAATAGGACAAGGCATCATACCTTGTGAGCCTGGTGTTCTATCTTTCTCTTGACAGGCATTAGAATAGGCCCCAATATTTACATACATATTATTACCCTTGTCAAATGTGATAGACTTGGAATTATGCTGTCTTTTGTCTAATAATCCTTTCACAATGGTAACTGGAGACAGAGGATTCACCACTTCATCTTTATTATTTAATTCATATTTATATACGGCTTCATTAGAGCTAGCATATAAACTATTTCCTTTTAAATAAATACCAGTTCCCCCATATTTCGCCCAGCCACTTATTTTATCTGCAACACCATCCTGGTTGGTATCTTCTAATCTTATAATTGCGTTTCCATCTTTATTAGGATTATTTAATTTGGCAAAAACAACACCCGATTTAGAAATGGCTATGTGCCTTGCAGTGCCAATATTATTGGCATATAAACTTGCTTTAAAACCAGCAGGTAAACTTAAACCTACATTGTCTTGTGCTTTTACATTAAAAATTATTGTAAAAAAAGCAATACTTAAAAATAGAACTTGTTTTTTCATATTAAAATTTATTTTAAAATTTATTGAGTATGTAAATTAAGAAAATAAACTTAAACAGTTTTGTTGGTAAAGTTTAAATCTATCCATTCTGCTATGGCGTCTATCAATTGTGTATTTTCTTGCTCATTTCCAACTGTTATTCTTACACTATCGGCACAATTTTCCAAATTGGACCTATCTCTTACTACTATCCCTTTTGTCAATAGATATTGATATAATTCGCGTGCTTGGGGAATTTTCACCAGTAAAAAATTGGTATCTGAGGGGTACACTTTTTCAACATATGGCATATTTTGAATGACTTCTGCTAAAGCTATACGCATGTCTACCAAATGCATAATCATATCATTCACCTGCCCCACTTCTTCAAGTGCTGTTAAAGCTAATTCCTGTGTTACTACATTAATATTATAGGGCGCTTTTACTTTATTCATGTAAGCAATAATCTGTTTACTTGCAAAAGCCATCCCCAATCTAAGCCCCGCTAACCCCCATGCTTTACTTAAGGTTTGTAGTACTACTAAATTAGGATAATCAATGAGAGACTGAGCAAACGATTTTTGTTTTGAGAAATTTATATACGCTTCGTCTATTACTACAAGTCCAGTAAAATGATTCAAGATGGTTTCTATATCAATCCTATCCAATGAATTTCCGGTGGGATTATTAGGTGAGCAAATCCAAATAATTTTTGTGTCATCATTTACCAATTGTTCTATATGAGCAACATTTAATTGATAGTTGGATAATAAGGGAGCTCTTCGAATTTCAATATTATTAATATTTGCACTTACTTCATACATAGGATAAGTAGGTGGGCAAATAATAATATTATCCTTTCCTGGCTCACAAAAACTACG